>JBOGGB010000260.1:0-4191 GCA_050743605.1 Acidimicrobiales bacterium | reverse complement strand
GCTTCGGCGCCAGGCCGTTCGCCACCGGCGGGATGCTCGCGGCCGCTATCACGTTCGCCCTGCTGATGCTCCTCCCGGTCGACTTCTCCTTCGGATGGTTCGCGTTGCTCCTCCTGGCGAACGGCCTCGCTATGGGGCTCTTCGCAGCTCCGAACACTGCGGGCATCATGAACTCGGTGCCGCCCAATCGCCGAGGGGTCGCCTCGGGGATGCGCTCCACGTTCCAGAACGCCGGGATGACCCTCTCGATCGGGTTGTTCTTCACGATCATGGTGGTGGGGCTCTCCAGCACTCTTCCGGCCGCGCTCATGCACGGCCTCACCACCCACGGGGTCCCGGCGTCTGCGGCTTCGAAGGTGGCGGGGCTCCCACCCGTCTCCGTCCTCTTCGCCGCGTTCCTCGGGTACAACCCGATGCGTGCTCTGCTGGGCCCGACGTTGGGCAAGCTCTCCTCGGCGCACCGGGCGGTCCTCACGGGGCACAGCTTCTTCTCCAACATGATCTCGCGCCCCTTCCACCACGGGCTCACCATCGTCTTCACGTTCGCCCTCGTCATGTGCCTCGTCGCCGCCGCGGCCTCTTGGCTCCGCGGCAAGCACGCAACGGCTGCAGCCCGCGTCGCAGGATTGCCGGCAGGGTCGCCGGCGTTGGCGCCGATCTCGCTGCGAGGAAATGCCGCTCCGGCCGTGCCCGAACCGCCGAAGCGGGTGGTCACCCTCTCCGCCTCCTACGGAGCGGCCGGCGGGGAAGTTGGACGTGCCGTTGCCGGGCGTCTCGGGCTTCCATTCCTCGACCGCGCGGTGCCCGTGAGAGTCGCCGAACGGCTGGGTGTACCGGTCGAAGACGCGCTCGAGCACGACGAACGGGTGCAGGGGGACATCGTCCGCTCGCTCATCCAGCTCGTCGGGGCTCCCGTCGCCTTCGGGCCGAGCGGGTTCGAGACGGGGCCGGTCGACGACGAGCAGGCCTACCGGCAGGCGACCGAGGCCGTTCTCGGTGACGTGGCGCAACGGTCGGGCGGCGTCATTCTCGGAAGGGCCGGCGCGATCGTGCTCAGGACACGCCCCGACGCGCTGCACGTCCGGCTGGACGGGCCGGAACCTGCACGGGTCACGCGCGCGATGGCCGCCATGGCTATCGACGAGCTGACGGCGTGGAGCCAGCTGCGGCAGGCCGACCACGCGCGAATCGCGTACCTGCGGCACCTCTACGGCGCCGATCCCACCGACCGTCGCCTGTACGACTTGGTGATCGACAGCACGGCGGTGCCGTTGGAGGCGTGCGTGGACGCCATCGTGGCCGCGGCCACCGGGTGAGGGGCAGGCAACCCGGATTGAGCCGTCGTACAAAGGATCTGGTGGAACGCCTGCGATGCTCGAGGCGCGAGCTCTTGGCGCTCGCCGGCGCGACGGCGGCAGGTTGCGCACTCTCGGCATGCGGGTCTGCGGGTACATCGACGCGGAGGTCGGAGCAGGCGAGAACCGACGTCGCGCACTTCCGGTCTCGACCCGACCTGCGCCCCCCTTTGGTCCACGCGACCGGTCACGCGCCCGACGGTGGGTACGTCTTTCTCACCCCGGGCGGGCCGATGATCGTCGATCCCGGCGGAGAGCTCGTCTGGAACCGGCGGTCGACCCATGCCGCGATGAACCTCCGAGTCCAGCGGTACCGCCGAGAGCCCGTGCTTACCTGGTGGGAGGGGACCATTCGCGACGGCGTGGGCGATCACGGCGAGGTGACCGTGCTCGACTCGCGCTACCGCGAGATCACGCGGATCGTGGCTGCCAAAGGGCTCCGGACCGACTTCCACGAATTCGTCGTCGCGCCCGACGGCACGGGGTACCTCACGGCGTATGAGAAGGTCAGGGCGGACCTGAGCGCCATCGGCGGACCCGCGCGGTCCGAGATGCTCGATGCACACATCCAGGGGATCGACCTTGCGACCGGTGACCTCGTGTTCGAGTGGCGAAGCTCGCGTCATATCGGCCTGTCGGAGACCTACCGCAGCTACTCACCGGGCTCGCTCTTCACACCGGTCCATCTGAACTCGATCGACGTTCTCCCCGACGGGAACCTCCTCGTCTCCGCTCGGCACACCTGGACCGTCTACAAGATCGATCGGGCGTCGGGAGAGATCCTGTGGCGGCTCGGCGGCAAGAAGAGCGATTTCTCGCTCGGCACAGGCGCCCACTTCGCGTGGCAGCACGACGCTCGCTGGCACTCCGGCAACGTCCTCAGCATGTTCGACAACGAGTCCGCGCCGCCCGAAGCGAGCCAGTCCCGGGGGCTGGTGGTCCACGTCACAGAGGGGAAGAAGGCCGTCACCTTCCGGCACGCCTATTACTTTCCCGGAGAGCAGCTCCTCTCAGGGAGCCAGGGAAGCGTCCAGTTCATGCCGGGTGGCGACGTCTTCGTGGGGTGGGGGTCCCAGCCCTACTTCACCCAGTACCGCCACGACGGGAGAGCGGTTCTCGATGGCAGCTTCGAGAAGGGCTCGTCCTACCGGGCCTTCCGTGTGCCGTGGACGGGGATCCCGACCGACCGTCCGGCGATCGCCGTTGAACGCCGCGGGGGGGACGCGCTGCGGGTCTACGCCAGCTGGAACGGGGCGACCGAGGTCGCGCGGTGGTCGGTGCTCGGGAGCTCAGGAGCCGGAGGCTTGTCCGAGCTGGTCGCGGTCGCCCGCTCGGGGTTCGAGACCGCGATCGACGTGTCCACGCCCCCGGCGATGCGCTTCGTGGCCGCCCGTGCGCTGGGCCGGTCGGGCGACATCCTCGGGACCTCTCGGGTCGAGGGGACCTGAGCGGGGTCCCGCCCAGAGGCTCAGTAGTAGCCCGCTGTGGGGACCATGAAGGCTTCTGAGGTTCGGAGCACATGGCCCTTCGCGTCGAGTGCCTGGACCTTGAACAGCTTGTACGAGTGCCGCAGATGGATCGCGGTCTCGAAGCCGCTCTTGGCCTTCTTGGCGACCGTCGTCATGTGCCCGGCGGTGCGTCCGGCCAGCACCCGCCACGAGGCCACCTGGGTCGCGCCGTTCCAGCTCGCGTACACCGTGGCCTTCCCGTGCGCCTTGCGCGCGGTGCCCGTCGGGCGATCATCGGGCTTGCCGACCCAGTCGGCGGTGAAGAGCGCGCGGTAGCTCAGGTCCTTTCCGGGCAGGACCGCGTCCAGCAGCATCCGCCCATCCTTCGAGTACTCCGAGAAGTACGGCTTCGAACCCCAGCCGACCAGGACGTTCCCATTGGGGAGACGCTGCAGGCTGCCAGTGAACGCCACGTCGAAGTCTGCTCCGTGGAGGTAACTGTGGAGGAGCTTCGCCGTGTGCCTCTTCACGTCCAGCTTCAGCACGAGTCCCTTGGCGGAGCCGCCCGGCGTTCCAAGCGTACCGCTGCTCGAGATCTCGCAGCAGTTGTCGTCGAAAGCGGTGAGCACGCCGCCGCTGCTCAGCATCACGTCGTGCTGCCACTCGAAGCGCGCTTTCGAGGGAATCGTGAAGGTGCTGGACTTGCCACCGAGCGTCCAGGCGATGTCGCTGGTCTTCTTGTCGACCATGTAGACCGCCCAGGTGTTCCGCATGGAGACCAGGAACTTGCCGCCTCGAACGAGCTGGACCGAGTTCCCGTGATACGCGTCCCAGGGCACTGTGGGCTTCGGGGGTGGCGCCTGGTAGGAGTCAGCAAGCGAGACCCGCTTGTACGCGTCCCAGGTGTAGAGCAGTCTCCCCGACTCGAGGTCGTACTCCTGGATCCCGAAGTCGTACAGCGTGCCGTCCTTGGCTCCTCCATACGCGGACAGGTCGACATGCTTCACCACCCGGTACGAGGTCACCCACGCGTCATGACCTGAGATCGCGACGTCGTGCGGGCTGATCACCCAGCCATCCTTGCCGACGAGCTTGGCGACCGTGCGGTAGTGCTGGTCGACGACGACGACCGTGCCGGTGACGGTGGCACCCGTGTTGGTGACGACCCCCTGCCACCAGCTCAGCACCGGCTTCCCTTCGTAGGTCTGCTGCTTCAGGTCCAGTGCGACGACGTCGGTCGGAAGGGCTTTGAACCAGACAGGTTGGAGCTTGCTGTTCAGGATCAAGGGCCCGCTCTGGCCCTCCATGGGACCGGGCAAGTCGACGTTGGGGAAGTTGGCAACGAGGAAGTCGCCCTTGGCGAGCTTCCCGCGCACGCTCTTACGGTC
>JBOGGB010000259.1:0-2206 GCA_050743605.1 Acidimicrobiales bacterium | reverse complement strand
TTCCTGTGCTCATGTCCAACGTCATCCCGTCCTCGCTCTTCCGCAGCTGGGTCAACCACAACGTGACGCCGACCAGCGTGTTCTACATCCTGACCTACTTCGTGTTCATCCTGTTGTTCACCTTCTTCTACGTCTACGTCGCCTTCGACCCGCACCAGCAGGCCGACATCATCCGCAAACAGGGGGGCTTCATCCCCGGGATCCGACCCGGCGGCCCAACCGAGCGCTACTTCTCCCACATCCTGAACCGCATCACGGTGCCGGGCGCCCTCTTCCTGGGCGCGGTCGCCGTCATCCCCTCGCTGCTCATGGCGCTGTGGGACCTGAACCAGTTCCCCTTCTACGGCATCACGCTCCTCATCTCGGTCGGCGTCGCGCTGACAACGATGCGTCAGATCGACAGCCAGCTCATGATGCGCAACTACGAGGGATTCCTGAAGTAGGGGCCTGGATGCTTCCTGGCGTCAGGCTCGTGGTCCTCGGCAAGCAGGGAGCTGGCAAGGGGACGCAATGTGTGCGGCTCTCGCACCATTACGTGGTGCCGCACGTCTCCACGGGCGACATGCTCCGACGCGAGGTGAAGTCCCAGACGAACTTTGGGCTGCGCGCGAAGAAGCTGATGGACGACGGGGAGCTGATCCCCGACGAGCTCATCATGGAGATGGTGGTCTCCCGCCTCACCGAACGCGACGCGAGGGCGCGAGGTTTCGTCCTCGACGGCTGCCCGCGGACCGTCGCGCAGGCGGAGCAGCTCGACGAGGTCCTGGACCCAGGGCGCCTCGACCTCGTCGTCGACCTCGAAGTGCCGACCTCGGTTGTGCTGAAGCGGCTGGCGTCGCGCCGGGTGTGCGTCGACTGCGGCACGAACTACTCGGTCTCCGCCCCGCCGTCGGTCAACTGGACCTGCGACGTCTGCGGTGGCGAGGTCGTCCAGCGTGAGGACGACACCGAGGAGGCCATCCGGCGCCGACTCGAGCTCTACGAGCGGGCGACGGCGCCACTGCTGGAGCGCTACGAGCGCGCCGGGCTCCTCGCACGGGTGAACGGCACCGGCGCGGCCGACGCCGTCGCCAGGCGCTGTGTGCACGCGATCGAGGACCGTCCGAAGTGAGCGCCACGAAGGGACGGTCGTACGTCGCGTGGGGCGTCCGATGAGGCGCAACGCCCAGGAGATCGACAAGATGCGCCGCGCCGGGAAGGTGGTGGCCGAGATGCACGAGGTCACTCGCGCCACGGCGCGGCCGGGCGTGACGACCCGCCGGCTCGACGCGGCCGCCCGGGAGGTGCTCGAGCGTCGGGGCGCCACCTCCAACTTCCTGGGCTACCACGGCTTTCCGGCGGTGATCTGCACCTCGCCCAACAGCATGATCGTCCACGGCATCCCCGGCGACTACCTCCTGGAGGAGGGCGACATCCTGTCGGTGGACTGCGGGGCGATCGTGCAGGGCTACCACGGGGACGCGGCCTTCACGATGACGATCGGCGAGGTCGCCCCGGAGGCCCGGCGTCTGATCGAGGTCACCGAGCGGAGCCTGTGGGCCGGCATCGACCAGCTCAGGAAGGGAAATCGGCTCCACGAGGTGGGGCGCGCCGTCCAGCAGGTTGCCGAGGCTTCGGGGCTCTCGGTGGTGCGCGAGTACGTGGGTCACGCCATCGGCACCGCCATGCACGAGCAGCCGCAGGTCCCCAATTACTGGCCCGGCTCCCCCGGGCCGACCCTCAAGACCGGGATGGTGTTCGCCGTCGAGCCCATGGTGAACGTCGGCGGGCCCGAGACGGAGCTCCTCGAAGACGGCTGGAGCGTCGTCACCCGGGACGGGTCATTGTCGGCCCATTTCGAGCATACGATCGCCGTGGCCGACGACGGCCCCGAGGTGCTGACCGTCGCCTGAGCCTCCTTCGGCCCGGTCGCCCAGGCGGAGGCAGCGATCACGGTGGCAGCCCGCTGGCAATTGTTCCACGATGCGGTAAGCTCTCGGACTGCCTCGTCGCCGTCCGGGCTGGCTGTCCGGGCTGGTCGGGGCCATCCACCGATCCGTGGTCCGGCGCAGCTACGTCCGGGTCCGGAGCAATGAGTCGAGGAGAGTCACCTGCCGAAGCCGAAGGAGGACGCCATCGTGCTCGAGGGCACGGTGGTGGAGCCGTTGCCCAACGCGATGTTCCGAGTGGAGCTCGAGAACGGGCACAAGGTGCTGGCCCACAGCTC
>JBOGGB010000258.1:0-3745 GCA_050743605.1 Acidimicrobiales bacterium | reverse complement strand
GCTCGAGGCCGCCGAGACCCCTCGGGCTGACGACCGCCGCGGCGTGGGCCACGCCGTCGACGGACTCTGCGAGATCGCGGACCTCGTGGATCTCGATGCGGAACCCGCGCACCTTCACCTGCTCGTCGAGCCGGCCCAAGTAGTGGAGCTGGCCGTCTCCGCGGACCACGCACCGGTCGCCCGTCCGGTAGGCACGAGATCCCTCGGGGCCCGACGCGCCGGCGACGGCGCTCTCGTCGAGGAACCGGCCCTTGTCCTCTGCGTCCCCTCCGAGGTAACCGGCGGCCACGCACTCCCCGCCCAGGACCAGCTCTCCTTCCTCACCGAGCGGCACGGTGCGCAGGTCCTCGTCCACGAGGTAGGCGCGGGAGTTCCACACCGGCTCTCCGATCGGCAGGGCGCCCTCGGACGGCAGGGCGCTGCGCCCGAAGCGGTACGCCGTGCACCCCACCGTCGCCTCGGTCGGGCCGTAATGGTCGAGGAGGCGGACACCCTCGAGCCGCTCGCCGAGGCTCGCCACGAGCGCGGAGTCCAACCGCTCCCCGCCGAACATCACCGTACGCGTGATCTCCCGGTAGTCGGGCCGCGCGATCCGCTCGAAGAGCCTCACGTGCGAAGGCGTGATCTTGACGAAGGCGAAGGGCCGCTCCCGGGGCGCCAGCCACGGCCGCGGGTCCCAGCTGTCGGGGACGAGCTGCACGGAGCCGCCGACCATGAGCGGCAGCCACAGGCACGTGACCGCGTGGTCGAACCCGAGGCTCGCGAAGCAGGGAGTCGCGTCGATCTCGGTAAAGGCGGTCAGCTCCTGGGCCCAGCCCAGGTAATTCACGAGGGAGCGGTGCGCGACCAGGACGCCCTTGGGCTGCCCCGTCGAGCCGGAGGTGAAGACCGTGTACGCGATGTGGTCGTGGCGGGCGACCGAGCGAAGCTCGCCGCCGTCTTGGGGGCCGGCGTGAGCGTCCACGGTCGCGACGCCGCGCGGGAGGCTGCCGGCGAGCGAGTTCGGCTCCGCGGACACCATGACCTTCGGGCGCCCGACCTCGAGAATGCGGCGCACACGGGCAGCCGGGTACGTCGGGTCGATCGGCACGTACGCCGCGCCGAGCGACATGACCGCGACCGCTGCCGCGACGACCGGCGCAGTCCTCGTCGCCCAGATCGCGACCTGGTCGCCCTCGCCCACTCCTGCGTCCACCAGCGCGCAGGCCATGCGACCGGCGTGCTGCCACAGCTCCGCGTAGGTCAACGTCGGCCCATCGCCTTCGACCGCCGGCGCGTCGGGTCGGCTCCGGGCATGACCGGCCACCAGGTCGACCAGCGTTCCGGTCGGGAGCTCGGCCGTCCTTCCTGAGAGGACGCTCGGCGCCGCCCCCGTCGGGCTTCCGTCTTGCGGAGTCGAGGTCATGATGGCGGTCGTCCTCCTGGCGTGGCACTGGCGACGCGGGCGTGTGCAGGCGCGGCCCGATCACCAGAGACTACGCGTCCCGGCCGGCGATCCCCGTCCCAAGCGACGCCGCCGTGACGGCCGGGATGCGCACTACCCGGGCGAGGACGGCTCCGCGACGACGGGGCCGAGCGCCTGCCCACGGATTGACGCGAGCTCGTCGCGCAGCAGGGCCGCCTCCTCGAACCGAAGGTCCGCGGCGGCGGAGTGCATCTCGCGCTCGAGCTGGGCCGCGAGGTCGGCCAGCTCGGGCGGGAGATCGGCCGGGCCCGCTCCGGGCGCCCATCCCCCGCCGCCCACCGCAGCGCGCGTCCGTACCGTCCGCGCGGCCCTGCCAGAGCGCACGTCCGCGCGGCTCCGCTTCGCACGCGCCGTGCCCTCCGAGCTGCCGCGCAGCCGCTCGAGGATGTCGGTCACGGCCTTGCGGATCGACTGGGGGTCGATCCCGTGCTCGGCGTTGTGCGCCGTCTGGAGCTGGCGGCGGCGCTGAGTCGTCCCGACCGCCTCTCGCATCGAGTCGGTGAGCGTGTCCGCGTAGAGCACGACCGTGCCGTCGACGTTCCGCGCAGCGCGCCCCATCGTCTGGATCAGCGACGACGTCGAGCGGAGGAAGCCCTCCTTGTCCGCGTCGAGGATCGCGACGAGCGAGACCTCGGGAAGGTCGAGACCTTCCCGCAGCAGGTTGATGCCGACCAGGACGTCGATCACCCCGAGCCTGAGGCTCCGGAGGATCTCGACGCGGGTGATCGTGTCGATGTCGGAGTGGAGGTACTGCACCCGGATGCCGGCCTCCGCCAGGTAGTCGGTGAGGTCCTCCGCCATCTTCTTCGTGAGCGTGGTCACGAGCACCCGGCCACCCTTGGCCACCGCGCCCTCGATCCGGGTCATGAGGTCGTCGATCTGGCCGCGGGTCGCCTGGACCACCACCTCGGGGTCGACGAGACCGGTAGGGCGGATCACCTGCTCGACGATCTGGGCGGAGCGCTCGAGCTCGAAGGATCCGGGGGTTGCCGAGACGAAGATCGCCTGCGGCACCCGCTCGACGAACTCCTCGAAGCGCAACGGCCGGTTGTCGAGCGCTGAGGGCAGCCGGAACCCGTGCTCGACGAGCACCTCCTTGCGCGAGCGGTCCCCGGCCCACTGGCCGTGGAGCTGGGGCACGGCCACGTGGCTCTCGTCGATCACGACGAGGTAGTCCTTCGGGAAGAAGTCGAGCAGGGTGAACGGAGGCTCTCCGGGGCTCCGCCCGTCGAGGTGGCGGCTGTAGTTCTCGATGCCCGAGCACAATCCGGTCTCCGCGAGCATCTCGAGGTCGTGCTCCGTGCGGGCGCGCAGCCGCTGCGCCTCGAGCAGCTTGCCCTCACGCTGGAAGCAGGCCAGCCGCTCGCGTAGCTCCACCTCGATCGTGCCGATGGCGCGCTGCACGGTCTCGTCCCCGGCGACGTAGTGGGTCGCCGCGAAGACCACGACGTCCTCCATCTCGTCTCCCATCTCGCCGGTGAGGACGTCGAAGGGCACGATCCGCTCCACCGTGTCGCCGAAGAGCTCGATCCTGAGCGCGGCCTCCTCGTAGGCGGGGTGGACCTCGACGGTGTCGCCCCTGGCGCGGAAGGCGCCGCGGACGAGGTTCACGTCGTTGCGCGTGTACTGGAGGTCGACGAGCCGCCGGAGGAGGTCGCGCTGGTCGACCTGCTCGCCGACCTGGACGCCGAGGATCCGACCCGAGTACTCCTCGGGGGAGCCCAGCCCGTAGATGCACGACACCGACGCCACGACGATGACGTCGCGCCGCATGAGCAGCGACGACGTGGTGGCATGGCGGAGCCGGTCGATCTCGTCGTTTATCGACGAGTCCTTCTCGATGTAGGTGTCGGTCGTCGGCAGGTACGCCTCGGGCTGGTAGTAGTCGTAGTAGGACACGAAGTACTCGACCCGGTTCTTCGGGAAGAGCTCCCGCAGCTCCGACGAGACCTGGGCCGCGAGCGACTTGTTCGGCTCGATCACGAGGGTGGGCCGTTGGGCTGCTTCGACGGTCCAGGCGATGGTGGCCGTCTTGCCGCTGCCGGTGATCCCCAGCAGGGTCTGGTAGCGGTCCCCGCGTAGGACGCCCTCGGAGAGGTCGCGGACCGCCGCCGGCTGATCGCCGGCGGGCTGGAAGGACGACACGACCTCGAGATCGGGCACTCAGCCGGAGCGTACCAACGGGGTGTTCGCGGCCGGTCGCGCCTGTTGCGGGGAGCCGATCCGCTCAGTTCTTGAAGGGGAACTTGGCAAGTCCACCGATGGTGACCTGCATGTGCC
>JBOGGB010000257.1:0-3440 GCA_050743605.1 Acidimicrobiales bacterium | reverse complement strand
GTCTTCCTTGCCCCGGGATCGCCCCCGATGCTCGCCGAGCTCGTCGCGGACGAGCTGAACGTCGACGAGGTCCTCCAGGCACAGGAGCTGGGGGAGCTCGGGGACTTGCTCTCGCTGGAGCTCGTGCCGAACTTCCGCGTGCTCGGCCCCAGGCTCGGCGAGGCGGTGAAGGAGGTTCGCGCCGCGCTGTCGAGGCTCGACGCTGCCGAGGCGGCGGCGGCGCTCGAGTCGGGGGCACGGGTGACGGTCGCGCTCTCGGGCGGCCCCATGGCGCTCGGGCCCGAGGAGCTCGAGGTGCGCGTGCGCGGGCAGGAAGGCTTCGCAGTCTCCCGGGAGGGCGGCGCGGTCGTGGTGCTCGACCTCACCCTCGACGACGACCTGCGCCGCCGCGGCCTCGTACGCGAGCTGGTTCGCCACGTACAGGACCTGCGGAAGGACCGCGGCCTCGAAGTCTCGGACCGGATCCGTCTCTGGTTCACCGGCGTCGAGGAGGCCGTCTTCGAGCCTGTGGGCCGCGAGGTCCTCGCCGTCGAGGTCGCGGACGGCCCCGGGGAGGGCGCGCCGTCGGTCCTCTCGCTCGACGGCGCGGCGGGCGTCGAGGCCTGGCTCGAGAGGGCCTGAGCCGGGCCCTCATGTGGTCGGGAGGAAGCTCCCCGGTGAGTCGCCGTAGGTGACGGTGGTGCCGACCCGGTGCACCGCGTGGACGAGCTCGTGCACGAACAGCGCCGCTGTGACCGTGCCGAGACCGGTCGCCAGGTTGTAGCCGGCCCCGGCGGAGAAGCCGTCGACGGAGGTCGTCAACTTCTTCGCCGATGTTGTGAAGTAGACCGAGGTTGTCCCCTTCGTCACGTTCACGATCCCGGGGTCGTGGGCAGCCTGCATCGCGTACAGGGCGGGATCGAGCATCCCGAGCGGATGATGTGTGTTGAGCTGGTCGGCGATGGCCACGATGCCGGCGAAGAGGGGAGTGGCTTCGCTCGTCCCGCCGATGGGGAGCCAGCCGCCGCCGGACGGCAGATCGAGGTAGACGTCGACCGAGCCTGCGACCGATGCGCTCATCGAGATGTCGGGGACGCCGCGGCGGGTGCCGACGACCCCTGCGACCCCGTCCTGGTACGAGGGCCTGGTGAACACGGTGGAGAGCCCGCCGCTCGAGGCGGCTGGGGCGCCGAGGAGCTCGGTGTCGTTCCACGCCTTGGCCGGAGCCACCTGGCGCCCCCGGGCGTCCAGCGTGAGCTGGGTCCCCCCGACCGCGGTCACGAGCGGGTCGGAAGCCGGCCAACCCACGTCGCGGAACGGGAAGTACTGGACCTCTGTGACTGTCTCGGGTTCGGTGGGGCCAGTGTCGCCCGATGCGGCGAGCACGGTGATCCCGCTGCGGTAGGCGTTCACCGAGGCGCTCTGGAGCCCGAGGATTGTGCCAGGAGCGCTGAAGGTCGCCTCGCCGGTGCCGAAGCTCTGGCTGATCACGTCGCCGAGATGGTGGTCGATCACGTAGTTCTCGGCGTTCACGATTGTCGGGAAGCCGGTGAGCCCGACGGTCTCGGCGGTCGCGGTCTCCACGAGCAGGATGTCGGCTCCCGGCGCCATGGCGTGGGACCACTCGACATCGAGGCCGGTCTCCTCTGCCCATGTCGTCGCTGTCGGCGTCGCCGGTGTGTACGCGGGTACGTGGCCGAACTTCAGGATCGTGAACTTCGGCGGCTGCGGGAGCCCGTAGGCCCGGTCGAACACCTCGAGGTCCTGGCGGATCTCGGGAGCGCCGAAGGAATCGAGCACGACGATGGTCGTCCCTTTCCCGTCCAGGCCTTCGCGGAACAGGGGCGCTTCGTCGTACGCGGTCTCGATCTGGGGCGCCCCGTAGCAGAGGATGCCGTAGTTTGCGAGGCAGTACTGCCCACTGGGTGGCGCAGACAGCGGCGAGCTGCCGAACGCGCGCACCTGTGGGTGCACGAGCACGCCGGAGCGCGCCGCTGCGACGGGCGACGCCGCCGTGCCCTGGCCGATCGACCCTCCGGCGAGGGCCCCGATCGCGACGAGCGCCGAGCCGAGGACGATCGTGCCCCCGGCACCGAACCTCCAACCCCTGCGCAGGCGTCCCACGACCACCCTCCTTGGTCCCATGGCGGCTCGGCCGTCACCGGATCGTTCGGCTGGCGGGTCAATATAGACCAGTGCCGTGAGGCGTCCCGTGCGCCGGGTGCCCCGGAGGGCGTCCTTGAAAGGTCCGGTATGGTGGCCCGCGTGGCGAAGCGAAAGGTCCTGAAACCGGTCGTCGCGGTCGTCGGCGTGCTGGGCACGATGGCGAGCATCTGGTGGTTCGCCCTCAAGCCTCGCCGCAAGCACGAGCGGTAGCCGCGCGCCGCGCAGGCAGACAGGCCGCCTGTCACCCCGCGCCCGAGCCGCCGGGGTGCGACAATCCGAACCGTGGAATGGCCCCTGCTCCAACTGGTCCCCGAAGAGGACCGGAGGCGCTTCCTCGCCCTGGCGCGGCGCCGGCGCTTCGAGAAGGGCGGAGTCGTCTTCCACGGCGGCGATCCCGGGGAGACCCTCCACTTCGTCGCGAGCGGGCGCTTCTGCGTGCGAGTCGAGACGTCGCTCGGCACGACCGCCATGCTCGGGCTCATCGGACCCGGCGACTACTTCGGCATCCTCGCGCTCCTCGACGGGTCGCGACCTCATCGCAGCGCGAGCATCGTCGCGCTCGAGAAGGCGGAGACCCTCTCGGTCCGCAAGGAGGAGTTCGAGGAGCTGCGCCGCCGGTTTCCCGAGCTGAACGAGATGCTCCTGAAGGCGCTGGGCGAGCAGGTGCGACGGCTCTCGGACGCGCTCGTAGAGGCGATGTACACGCCGGTCGAGACCCGGGTCGTCCGTCGCCTTCTCGACGCGGCGAGGGTATGGGACGGCCACGTCCCCGGATCGGTCGTGCCACTGAACCAGGAGGATCTGGCGGGGCTCGCCGGCACGACCCGGCCCACGACGAACAAGGTGCTCCGCCAGGCCGAGGAACGCGGCTGGGTGCGGGTCGGCAGAGGCCGTGTCGAGCTCGTCGATCCCGAGGCGCTTGCCCGGCGCGCCGAGCGGGACTGAGCCTCGAGACGGGCGCTCTGTCAGCATCTGGTCGTCGGCAGTGTCAGCGGGCAGACAGACCGTGCGACTCGGCCGCCGTACGATGTGCTTGCCAGGATATTTCCGGCGGACCGCAGATCTCTTAGACAGTTCCAACTAGAAGGGGGCAGTGCGATGACTTCGAAGGACATCAAGGACGAGCTGGTGGAGGACCTCGAGGCAACGGACGAAGAGGCCGAGAGCGTCAAGGGCGGCGTGATGTTCCACCCGAACCACCCGAACCACCCGAACCGGTTCAACCACCACGGGTAGATCGCTGGGAGCCGGGCGCCGGGCTCCGGTGCCGCCTCCATCAGCGCGGGCAGTGCGAC
>JBOGGB010000256.1:0-16796 GCA_050743605.1 Acidimicrobiales bacterium | reverse complement strand
GAGCAGAAGAGGGCGGAGAAGAAGTCTTCCACCATGCCGGTCGAGGGGCTGCGCATGGTCCGGCGCCGTGCGGGTTCGGTGTGACGCCGTGCGGCGTTGCAGGTATGAGTGCGGGTTTCTTGTCGGTGTTCCTCCTTACTAGGTGCCTTTTCTCTGGCCGGCTCGACGCCGCCATGGCGTACGAGCGCAGCCTGCTGTGCGCGGCGTCCTGCTTGTCCTCGGTGTCCACGCCCGGCTGCGCTCGACCCCCCGCCCCGATTCCTCAGTCCCCGTCGAGGAACCAGCGCTCTTCGGGAAGGACCCGTTCCTCCCATACGCCGGGATTCCAGAGCTCGATCCGGTCGATCGCGCCATGCACCAGGACGTCCCCCTCCAGGGAGGCGAACTCGCGCAGGTGCGCTGGGATGGCCATGCGGCCCTGCCGGTCGATCTCTACCTCGTGCGAGCTCGACGCCCACAAGCGGGCTCGGTTGCGTGCGGTCCGCCCCTCTGCAGCCTGCTCCTGCATGGCCTGCAGCTGGCGCTGGAACTCCCCCGGCGTCCACAGCGCGAGGCAACCCTCCCGGTTCTCGGTCAGATAGCCGCCTCGTTCGAAGTCGGGGCGGTACTTGGCAGGGAGGATGATCCTCCCCTTCGTATCGAGCGAGTGCTCGTACCTGCCAACGAATGCCGCCACCGATCCCGATCCAGTTCCCGTCCCCGTCCACGACGCTCCTCAGCCCGCGCCCTGTGCTCCATGTCTTACCTGTGCTCCACTTCGAACCACTTCGTTCCACTCTACGCCTCTTTCCCCCACTGGTCAACACCAAAGCTCCACAGATGCTCCCCGAAAGGGCGCGTGGGTTCCCGCGGGACGCGACTGCTCATGACGTCATGGGGAACGGGCCGCCGAGCCCGGACGGGCCGCCGAGCCCGGACGGGCCGCCGAGCCCGGCGTGGCCGGCGGGACGGGTTGGTCAGCCCTGCAGCACTTCCCAGGACGGTGGATCGGGGAGCGCGCCGACCAGCTGGGGGTGGCCCCAGGACGCTGCGCCGAGCTCCCCGATGCCGAGCTCCCCGATGCCGAGCTCCTCGATGCCGAGAGCCGAGGACCGCAGCGAGCCGGCGAGCCCGAGGCGTGCCGCGGCGGCCAGGTCGAGAAGATCGAGAAGGGGATCGGGGTCCCATCGTCGATAGGCGCACCCGTGCACGAGCACTCCCTCCCGGCTACGCCATTGGGCGAGGCCGACGACCTTTCGCCCTTCACGCACCACCTCTCCGGGCCCGATGCCAGCGAAGCAGACGACGTCGCTTCCGGGGGCCTGGATCGATGGGCCGCGGTGGACCGTCAGCCCGCCGATCCCGTCGGTGGCGGTGCCCGACGCGAGCTTGCCGAGCGCGCGCACCCACCACTCGCCGGCTACGACCGCGCTCGCGCGCGGCTCAGCCGACCACAGCGAATCGCCGGTGGGAAGCCAGAGGTCCGCCCAGACTTGCGCTCCGGGGAGCAGCAGCACCGCGGCCCCGCCGCTCCGCCTCCGCACGACCTCGACCCCGCGACGGGCGGCACGGCCTACGTCGACGAGCGTGCTGGGCTGCGTGCTGCCGAGCACGAGCACCGGTTGGTCGATCTCCCGGAGGACAACACGACGACCAGCGCCACGAAACGGCTCGACGTCGAAGACGCCGGGGGTGCCGGCGACCTCAGGCACGCTCAGGAGGCTGCCGCCAGGTACGGCTCCCACAGCGGGTCGATCTCAGCAAGGTGGCGAAGCCGCCAGAGGTGGCCGTCGGGAGCCCAAGGCTTGAACGACAGCGTCCAACCGATCTCGGAGAGGAGCTGGTCCCCCTTCATGAGGTTGTCTCGCTTGCAGGATGCCACGACGTTGGTCCACTCGTGGCGCCCTCCGCGGCTCTTCGGCACCACGTGGTCGACGGTGTCTGCGGCCTGCGCGCAGTATGCGCACATGCCGCCGTCCCGGCGGAGCACCGCCCGCCGCGTGAGCGGCGGCGTCCGCGCCCACCTGGGAATACGGACGATGCGGGAGAGCCGGACGATCGCCGGCACCTCCACGCTGAGGTGGGCTGACCGGAACACGGGGCCTTCCGGCCTGAACGCCACCGCTTCGGCGCGACCGTCGAGCACCAGCACGATCGCGCGCCGATCGGACACCAAGGCCAGTGGTTCGTACGTCGCGTTGAGCAGGAGGACCCGCTCCATGGCCTCGAAGGCTACCGGAGCCTGCGGCCTCGTCGTCGCGATCCTTCGTCCCTGCACCACTCGAGGAACTCGACGGCGGCGGCCCCAGGAGACGGGTCGCCACGACCGCCGTATGCCGTCTCCATGCGAAAGCGCCAGTAGTCCGCGTCGGGCAATGGCACCGGTGGCCATCTTCGCCACCACCTCGACGGTGCCAGGCGCGCGGCGACCATGACGGCGACGGGCCACAGCTCGGGCCGCGCGACGACCGCCCGGAGTGCCGGTCTGAAACTTCTCCGTCCGCTCACCCGCCGGTGACCCACGCGCTCGGCCCGGCGAGCCCGATGCCTCGGAGCCCGATCGCGGCCGCTCCGACGAGCGGTCCGTCGGGGCCGAGCGCCGAGGGCACGATCTGCGCGCCGGAGGCAAACTCGAGCCCGGCCCGTGCCGAGAGCTCTCGTTGTGCTGCCGCAAAGAACGGTGCGCCGTATCCGAGCGCGACGGACCCGGAGACGACCGCGAGGTCGAGGTCGACCAGCGCTGCGACCGAGGCGACCGCGCGCCCGACGAGCATGCCAGCCCGCTCCACCACCTCGGGTCGGGCTTGTGCGGGTGGGCGACCGGTAGACGCCTGGATTGCCGTGCCCGACGCCTCTGCCTCGAGGCACCCACGTCCGCCGCACGCGCAGCGGCGACCGTCCGGTACGACGACAACGTGGCCGACATGACCCGCGTTGCCAAGACGGCCGTCGAGGAGCCGGCCGTCCACTACGAGACCCCCGCCTACCCCCGTCGAGACCACCATCGCGAGGAAGTCGTCGCAGCCCTTGGCGCTCCCGCACTGGCCTTCGGCAAGCGCGAGGGCCTTGGCATCGTTGTCGACGAACGTCGGCAGACCCGTGAGCGCACCGAGCCGTTGCCGAAGGGGGAATTCTCTCCATCCGGGAATGTTGAGCTGCGACACGGCCTCGCCGTGGTCACGCATCGGGCCGCCGCAGCCCACGCCGCATGCCAGAGGGACTCCCGCGAGCGGGTCCTCGAGGACCGTGCACACCACGGAGGCGAGGGCGTCCCACAGGGGCTCGGGGTCCCGAGAGGGAGGCGTTGGGACCTGCCCCGAAGCGAGGAGCCGGCCGTCGGCAGCCACGATCCCGGCACGGAGCTTCGTGCCGCCGATGTCGACGGCCAGGACGTGCGCGGCGCTCAGTGTTCGCGCCGGAAAAAGTGCGAGCGAAGCCACTCTTTCGTGTCGTGGAGGGCGTGCTCGAATCCCGCCGACTGCTCCTCTGGGCGGCGCGACCTCGTCAGGTCGTGCCAGCTGGCCCTGCCCAAGCGCCGAAGGTTCCGTTCGAACACGACGGCCGATACGAACATCAGCGCGACCCCGACAAGCCCGAGTACGACCGATTGAGAGTAGAGGGCGACCAGCACGGCGAGGCCGGCGAGGAAGCCGAACGCCGCCCACTTGCACTGCCGCCCGGCATGTCGGTAGACGGTCTTGGTCCGCACGCGCTCGGCGAACCGCGGGTCCTCGCGAACGAGCGAATCTTCGAGCTCGGCCAGGATGCGCTGCTCGTGCTCAGACAGCGGCAACGGCGCACCCCCCCTCGACTTCGCCCTGCGGCCCATTGCCCTGCAGTCCCTGCACGGTGAAGGACCTCCTCGCCCGTTCGCTCGGCGCAGCCGTGGTCACCGCGGCCGCCGCGCCGAGCGCTTCTTGGTCATTGAGTTTATGGCGCAGGGCTGCGCCCCACACCTCGCCCCCTCCCGCGGTGGTCCCCTCCGAGCTCACCGGCGGCGCGGCGGCGGCGCCGGAGCCAGGACCACAAGCCCGACGCGGCGGCGCCGAGAAAGCCTGAGATGACGATGACCACGATCAGCGGGGCGCTGGAGGTGGACACCCAAAAACGGATCCGCACATCCTGCAGGTTGGCCACGGCGAACCAGACCAGGACCACCACGGAGACGCCGAGCAGCACCAGCCGGCCGGGTCGGAGCTCCCGGCGCGAGGCCTCACGAGCCGGGGGCGGAGCGCCCGGTGACGGAAGCTGCTCGTCCACAGCGCTCTCCTTTCGCGTCGGGCCGCCGGGGGCTCCGGAGCCTCGGCGCTAGCCTTCCAGGCCCCCGACGCCCACAGGACACGCGACGCCGGTTCCCCCGAGCCCGCAATAGCCGTTCGGGTTCGCGGCGAGGTACTGCTGGTGGTACGGCTCCGCGTAGTAAAAGGGGCCCGATGGCGCGATCTGGGTCGTGACGGAGCCGAACCCTGCCGGCCGCAGCAGCGCTTCGTAGGCTGAGGCCGCCACCCGCGCCGCCTCGAACTGGCGCTCGGACGTCGTGTACACCGCGGATCGGTACTGGGCCCCGACGTCGTTCCCCTGCCGCATGCCCTGGGTGGGATCGTGACCCTCGAAGAAGACCCCGAGAAGCTCCTCGTAGGACGTCTTCTGCGGCTCGAAGACACAAAGCACCACCTCGGCATGACCGGTGAGCCCCGTGCACACCTCTTCGTAGGTGGGGTTCGGGGTGAAGCCCCCGCTGTACCCCACCGCCGTCGTGAAGACCCCCTCGGTCTGCCAGAGCTTGCGCTCGGCTCCCCAGAAGCAGCCCATGGCGAAGAGCGCTCGCTCGGTGGACTCCGGGAACGGAGGCACGAGGGGCGTGCCCAGGACGAGGTGCCGGTCGGGCACGGCCATCGGTGCCGTTCGGCCCGGAAGCGCCGCCGCCGGGTCCGCCATCACGGCCTCCTGCCGACTTCCCCAGCGCGCCACGATGCCCATTTCGTCCTCCTCCCGTCTCGCCGTCCTGAACGCCCCGCGCACGTTCAACCCTAGTGACGGCGGCCCTGTCACTGCTCCGAGAGGACGCGTGCCAGCTCCGAGAGCGGGTCACGCCGCTTCGGGCCGCGAGTTTCCACCTCCGCGCGCAGGATCGTGCCATTGAACGGGAACGGCGCCGCATACCCCGTCCCGATCGCGGGACCCCATTCGGCGCCGCACACGAGACCCGCGCCGACGCCGTTGAAGCCCGAGCGGGTGAACCGGTCGACGCGACCCGACGAGACCTGCCTACCGTCGCACCGCAGGACGACGATCGCCCCGAGGTCCGCCGAGCCGTGGCCCGCTGCCTCGTGCGACGGGTCGTCCATCTCGACGTCTGCCGACAGGTGATGCCGCCCCGGGCCGAGGGACTCGGCGGACTCGACGGTGCAGCGCACCTTCCCGTAGAGGTTGTGCACGTAGCGAATCCGGCCGCTGAGCACGTGGAACGACCAACCGCCCAGCGCGGAGCCCAGCGCGAGCAGCACTCCCTCGGCGACCAGGCCGGCAGGGACGTCGACCTCCACGCTCACGGTGTGCGACCGCCCGCGCACGTCGGGGGCCGCAACCTCGGGCACCTGAGCGCCACCGGCGAAGAGCCGCGCCGTCTTCCGCTCGGCACGCGCGTCGGGCTTCGGGTTGGCGAGTGCCCACAGCACCCGGTTGTCGAGCGGCAACACCTGGTTGCGCTCGGCCTCGCGCCACCACAGCTCGACAAGGGCTGCGACGAGGTCGGGACGTGTGCCGGAGAGGTCCGTGACTTCTGCGAGGTCCGTGCGCAGGTCGTAGAGCTCCCACTTGTCGTCGTCGAACGGCGCGTTCGGGTCGAGGCCGTCGTCGTAGACGGGACCTACGGGATGGTACGTGACTGCCTTCCACCCGCGGTGGTAGATCGCTCGGGAGCCGAACATCTCGAAGTATTGGGTCTCGTGGCGCTCGTCCTCCTCGGCACCACCTGGCTCGAGAAGGTAGGCGAAGCTCGTCCCGTCGATCGCGCGCTGCGGCACGTGGTCGATGACCTCGGGAGCCTCGACGCCGATGAGCTCCAACACCGTCGGTAGCACGTCGACCGCGTGAGTGAACTGGTGGCGCAGACCGCCTGCGCTCGAGGCCTTGCGCCCCCAGCGGACGATGCACGGGGCGGCGACACCTCCCTGGTGCACCTCGCGCTTCCAGCGCTTGAACGGCGTGTTCCCGGCCATGGTCCAGCCCCAGGGATAGTTGTTATGGCTCGTCGGCCCTCCGATCTCGTCGATCCGCCGGCGCAGCTCCATGTCGTCGGCCGGATCGAGGTTCACCAGGCGCACGTCGTTGATGGAACCGTCCGGACCCCCTTCGGCGCTCGCCCCGTTGTCGGAGACGACCATCACGATCGTGTCGTCCAGCTCCCCCAGGTCCTCCAGGAAGGTCAGGATCCGTCCGAGCTCGGCGTCGGCGTGGCCGAGGAATCCGGCGAAGCACTCCATGAACCGGGCGGCGACCGCCTGCGCGCCGATGTCGAGATCGTCCCACGCCCGGACCCAGGAGGGACGCGGCGACAGACGCGTCCCCGGCGGCACCACCCCCATCGCCAGCTGCCGGGCGTGAACCATCGCGCGCCACTCGTCCCACCCCACGTCGAAGCGGCCCCGGTACCGCTCGATCCACGGGCTCGGAGCTTGGTGAGGCGAGTGGCAGGCGCCCGTCGCGAAGTAGCAGAAGAATGGTCGGGCAGGCTCCACGGCGCGGAGGTCACCGATGAACTCGATCGCGCGGTCCGCGAGATCGGTCGTCAGGTGATAGCCCTCCTCGAGCCGGCGCGGCGGGCGGACCGAGTGGCTGTCGTGGTAGAGCGCGGGCACGAACTGGTGGGTCTCCCCTCCGTGGAAGCCGTACCACCGGTCGAAACCCCGAGACAGCGGCCAAGTGTCTCGCGGGGCGCCCATGTCGACCTCGTCGTCCGGCGTGAGGTGCCATTTGCCGATCGCATACGTTGCGTACCCGCAGGAACGCAGGATCTCCGACAGGTACCCGTTCTCGCGTGGTGGCCGCCCCCAGTAACCGGGGAACCCGATCGCGAGGTCGGCGACGCGGCCCATGCCGCTGCGGTGCTGGTTCCTGCCCGTGAGGAGGCAGACGCGCGTCGGCGAGCACAGCGCGGTCGTCCGGAAGTTGCAGAGTCGCACGCCCTCTTCGGCCAACCCGTCGATGACGGGCGTCTCGATCACCGAGCCGTAGCAGCCGAGCTGGGCGAAGCCCACGTCGTCCAGAACGACCAACAGCACGTTGGGCGCGCCCTCGGGGGCCGATCGAGCAGGGGGCCACCACGGGGTGGACGTCCTCCAGTCACGCCCGATTCTGCCGACCTGCACCTCTCGCCCCCTCGACGCCGCGACCTGACCGAGCTTGCCACCTGGGGGACCGGCGACACGATCTCGCGGCGAGGAGGATTACGTTGGGGTACCCCTTCGGGGGATCCGCCAGTGGTCGCAGGATCGCACAGCCAGAGCTCTCGCCGACCATCGAAGGGACGGTGCGCGTGATGACCCCACCAGACTCCCCCAGGACCCAGGAGGTCCGTGAGGCCCGCCTCCGCGACGCCTACTGTGCCACGCGCCGGGCCACGGAAGACCTGGCGGCGCCGCTCTCTGCCGAGGACCAGACCGTGCAGTCGATGCCCGACGTCAGCCCGACCAAGTGGCACCGCGGGCATACGTCGTGGTTCTTCGAGACGTTCCTCCTACTCGCCGAGCTGCCCGGCTACGCAGCGCCCCACCCGATGTACGCCTTCCTCTTCAACTCCTACTACGAGACCGTCGGCACACGGCATCCCCGTCACGAACGAGGGATGCTCTCCAGGCCGGGGGTCGACGAAGTCACCTCCTACCGGCGCCACGTGGACGGGGCGATGGAGGACCTCCTGGCCCGTGACCTCGCCCCCGAGACGCTCGACCTGGTGGAGCTGGGGATCCACCACGAACAGCAGCACCAGGAGCTCCTGCTCATGGACATCAAGCACGTGCTCTCGAAGAACCCACTGCGGCCCGCCTACGAGGTTCGGCGCCGCGTCCCGGGGCACGAGACGCGAGACGGCGCGCACAAGGCCGAGTGGATCGAGCACCCGGGCGGGGTCGTCGAGATCGGGCACCGTGGGCCGTCCTTCTCCTTCGACAACGAGTCGCCTCGTCACGCGGTGCAGCTCGTCCCGTTCGCGCTCGCCGACCGCCCGGTGACTTGCGGCGAGTGGACGGAGTTCGTCGACGACGGCGGCTACGCGCGCCCTGAGCTCTGGTTGTCCGAGGGCTGGGCCGCGGTCCAGGAGCAGGGCTGGCAAGCACCGCTGTACTGGGACACCGAGGGCGACGACGACGTCTCCGTCTTCACCCTCGAAGGCTCACGCCCGCTCGATCCCGCGGAGCCTGTCGTCCACGTGAGCTACTTCGAGGCTGATGCCTTCGCGCGCTGGGCCGGCGCACGCTTGCCAACGGAGGCCGAGTGGGAGGCGGTGGCCGGCGCCAAGAACGTGGCCGGCGCCAAGAACGGGGCCGGTGCCGGCAACGGGGCCGGTGCCGGCTCGGGCTTGCATCCCCGCCCGGTCGGGCAGGGGGGCTTCTTCGGCGGCGTGTGGCAGTGGACCCAGAGCAGCTACAGCGCCTATCCGGGGTTCCGCCCCGCAGCAGGCGCCGTCGGCGAGTACAACGGCAAGTTCATGGTCAACCAGCAGGTGCTCCGCGGGAGCGCGTGCATCACGCCGGCGGGCCACGCACGGACGACGTACCGGAATTTCTTCCCAGCGTCGGCCCGCTGGGCCTTCAGCGGCCTGCGGCTCGCACGGGACTTGTGATGGTGGCCGCCTCCACGTCGCCCCTGCTCGATCTCGACGTCCACCTCTCGGAGGATGACCTCCGAGACGCGCTCGTGCGGGACGTCGCAGCGGGACTCGGTGGAGCACGCAAGTCGCTCCCTCCGAAATGGTTCTACGACGAGGTCGGGAGCAAGCTCTTCGAGGAGATCACCGAGCTTCCCGAGTACTACCAGACGAGGGCCGAGCGCACTCTCCTCGAGCTCCACGCGGCGGAAATCGCCTCTCTCACCCGCTCCGACACGCTCGTCGAGCTCGGAGCCGGATCGTGCGAGAAGACGCGTCTGCTGCTGGACGCGCTCTCTCGGGAAGGTGAGCTTCGCAGGTACGTGCCCTTCGACGTGAGCGCTCGCTTCCTGCAGGAGTCTGCGGCCAGCATCGCCCGCGAGTACCACGGGCTCCAGGTGCACGCGGTCGTCGGCGACTTCTCCTGTCACCTCGGCACGATCCCCTCCGACGGGACGCGTGTCGTGGCCTTCTTGGGAGGGACGATCGGCAACCTGATGCCCGCGCAGCGCCGGGCGTTCCTTGCGGCCTTGCGGGACAGCATGAAGCCATCCGACCACCTCTTGCTCGGCACGGACCTCCTAAAGGACGTGTCAAAGATCGTGGCGGCCTACGACGATGCTTCGCAGGTGACGGCTCGCTTCAACCGCAACGTCCTCAGCGTGGTGAACCGGGAGCTCGACGCCGACTTCGTCCCGGAGCGCTTCGACCACGTCGTCCGCTGGGATCCCTTCGCTCATTGGATCGAGATGCGTCTTCGCTCGGACCGCGACCAGCTCGTGCACGTCGACGCCCTCGGCCTGGTGGTGCACTTCGCCGACGGGGAGGACCTCCTAACCGAGATCAGCGCGAAGTTCACCCCATCGGGGATCGCTGCAGAGCTGGGGCACGCCGGCTTCGTGGTGGAGCGGCAGTGGGGCGCGGACGAGGGCGAGTTCCTGCTGACTCTCGCTCACCCTGACGCCGTCGGCGAGGGGATTCATGATCCCGGCACAGGTGGGTTCCCGAAGGACGCGGGTGCGCAGCCGGCTAGGCGTCGAGGGCGACCGCCGCGTCCGGGGAGACCACCCGGAAGCTGAAGGACTCCTCGAGGTACAGATGGACCGACTCCGCGTCGTGATGGTCGTAGCCGACGGAGAGATCCTCGCCGGACTCGAACAGGAAATCCCCGCCGCGAAGGCTCAACACCACGGCTCCTTCGACACCCGGGGCCCGCACGATCGGCCCGCCGAGGACCTCTTGGAGGTGGTCGAACACGACCAGACCTCCGTCCTCGGTCGTCTCGACGACGCCGGTGTAGCCCTCCGGGCCGAGCGCCATCCCGTACGGTCCGCTCACCCCCGCCGACAGCAGCGTCGCCACCGCCGTCGCGACGCGGGCGGGGTACTCCGAGAAGGATCTTCCGAGGGACAGCCTGTCGTGGGGGGATACGTCGGCGATCCCGCGTATCCCGGCGTTGCTCCAGCCGTGGAAGACGGCGATGTTCTCCGCCAGCGCGATCGACTGGGCCGCGTCGTCGAGAGCATCGAGATCGATGTCCAACGCACCCCGCGCGGCGTTCTGAAGCTCGTCCACGGAGAGCGCGAACGGCGCACGCAGCTCAGCGAGCGGGAGCACGACACGCTGGCGCGCGAGGAGGCCCGGCACAGGGGCGCTGATCGCCGTGGAACGACCGACAGAAGTCCCCGAATGCCTCCATCCATGGGGTCCCGAGAAGTCGACGAGCTTGCGCGCTGCCAACGCGCTCGAGAGACGTTCGCGTGCTTCGTCGTCGACGAGCGACCACGCTGCGTCGGTCAGCGGGGCATGGTTCCGCAACAGGTTGTTCACGACTGCGCGTCCGAGACGTTCGTCATGGCCTTGCTCCGCCCAGGCCGAGCGAACCCGTGGGTCGCCCCCGCGTGGAGCCGGCCCCCGTGGAGGACTGATCGGCTCGAGCTTCGATCTCGGTGATCGGATCCTCGGTGAACAAGTAGGTACGCATGTGCTCGTCGAGCGTGGCATCGTGCCGCCGCAACCACTCGAGGAGCATCATTGCGTGCTCCTTCTCCTCATCACGATTGTGGGCGAGAATCGCAGCCAGCTCGGCGTCTTGGGTTGCGTCCACCCTCTGGTCGTACCAATCGGCAGCCTCGAGCTCCTCTTGGAGCGACGCGAACGCCCGATGGCGGTCGATCGTCTCGGGGCGCAGTAGCGCCTCGCTCTCGTGCAGCCCCTCGCTGTTCGCCATCGGCTCCTCCTCGGGTGACCACGCGGCGCGATGCGCGGTTCACGGTAGCGGGTCGTCCGGCGAGCGCGCCTACTGTTGGTAGCGCTCTACGGTCCCGACCGCACGCTCTTCCGCCTCGTCGGGGTCTCGACCCGCTCGCCGCAGGGCTCGGCGCTGGCGGAGCAGGTCCCACATCTGGTCCAGGGTGCCCTGAAGCTGCTCCAGGCGGTCCTGCTCTTTCCGGTCCAGTCCTCGTGCCGTCGCCGTGTGCGCCTCCTCGAGACGCCGCTCCTCGTCGGCGAGCTCTCCGATCCGGCGGATGATCTCTGTGTCGCTCAGACCGTCCATGACTGAAGTCTCCCTCTTGCCCAGGCCGCTCACGCGACTTCCGGGAGCACGTCGCCTCCTGCTGTGCAGCCGGATCCGCTCCCGTCCACGTCCTGGGCACCGGAGAGCGCCGGGCCGAGGACGTCCGCGACGGTGCTCGCCAGATGGACCGTCATCTGCGCGCGCACCTCGTCGGGGACATCCTCGAGGTCCGGACCGTTACGCTCGGGGAGGACGACCTCGTGCAGGCCGGCGCGATGCGCGGCGAGCACCTTCTGCTTGACACCTCCGATCGGCAGCACACGACCCTGGAGCGTCACCTCACCGGTCATACCCAGAGCGGGTTGCACCGGCACCCCCCGGAGGAGGCTCACGAGCGCCGTCACCATCGTGACCCCTGCCGAGGGGCCGTCCTTCGGGACGGCGCCTGCCGGGACGTGGAGGTGGAACCGCTTGCCGCTGAACGCACCTGGATCCACTCCGAGCTCGCCAGCGTGCGATCGCACGTAGGACAGGGCGATCTCGGCCGACTCCTTCATCACGTCACCCAGCTGACCGGTGAGGGTAAGCCCTTCGAGACCATCTGCGGCCGATGCCTCCACGTGGAGGACGTCACCTCCCGAGCCGGTGACCGCCAACCCGGTCGCGACGCCCGGGACGCCGACGTGATCGGCCGGCTCGAAGAAGAACCGTGGCCGGCCCAGCCAGGTGCGAACACCGGGGTCGTCTACCTGGACCGGAGCGGCAGCCTTCCCGGATGCCAGGGCCGTCGCCACCTTGCGCGCGAGCCGGCCGAGCTCCCGCTCGAGCGAACGGACACCCGCTTCACGCGTGTAGTCGGCCACGACCGTCTGCAACGCGTCGTCGGTCACGCAGAGCTCGTCCGCTTCGAGCGCCGCAAGCGACACCTGGCGCGGCAAGAGGTGGTGGCGGGCGATGGCGACCTTCTCCGCCTCCGTGTAGCCGTCCAGGCGAATGACCTCCATTCGGTCGAGCAGAGCGGACGGAACCGTCTCGACCACGTTGGCCGTGGCGACGAAGAGCACCTCGGACAGGTCCAGCTCCACCTCGAGGTAGTGGTCCCGGAAGGTGTGGTTCTGGGCGGGATCCAGCACCTCGAGCAGTGCGGACGAGGGATCCCCCCGGAAGTCGGAGCCGATCTTGTCCACCTCGTCGAGGAGGAAGACGGGGTTCACAGTCCCGGCCTCTCGCAGCGCGCGGACGAGTCTTCCCGGCTGCGCCCCGACGTAGGTGCGCCGGTGCCCGCGGATCTCGGCTTCGTCACGTACTCCGCCGAGGGCGACCCGCACGAACCTGCGACCGAGCGCGCGTGCGACCGACTCGCCCAAAGAGGTCTTGCCGACTCCGGGCGGGCCGACGAGCGCCAGGATCGCGCCCGCGCCTCGACCGGCGGCTGGCGCGAGCCCCCGCTCGGCCCGGAGCTTGCGAACCGCCAAGTGCTCCAGGATGCGGTCTTTCACGTCTCGCAGCCCGTCGTGGTCCTCGTCGAGGATCCGCTCGGCCTCTCCCACGTCCAGACGATCCTCCGTCCGCACTCCCCAGGGAAGGTCGAGGACGGTGTCGAGCCAGGTGCGGATCCAGCCGCTCTCCGGGTTCTGCTCGCTGGTCCGCTCCAGCCGGTCGACCTCTCGTCCGACTGCGTCGCGCACCTTCTCGGGGAGGTCGCGCGACGCGAGCTTCGCGCGGTAGTCGTCGGGGTCCTCGTCGCCCTCGTGCTCGCTGAGCCCTCCGAGCTCTTTGCGGATCGCCTCGAGTTGCCGGCGGAGCAGGAATTCGCGCTGCGTGCGCTCCATTCCCTCCTCGACGTCGGACTTGATGCGCTCTCGGAGCGCGAGGTCCGCGAGGGTGTCCCGTGCCCAGCCGAGCACGAGCGACAACCGCTCCTCGACGTCGATCGTCTCGAGGACCTGAACCTTCTGGGCCAGGGTGAGGTCTGGCGAGTAGCCGGCGAGGTCTGCGAGCCGTCCGGGCTCGGTGACCTCCCGGAGTTGCGCCGCGATCCGACGCTCGCCACGCCCGATCAGGATGTTCTCGAGCACCGCGCGGTACTCGCGCCCGAGCTCCGCCGCCGACGGAGTCGACGGTTCCTCGCCGACAAGCTCCGCCTCGACCCACAGCGCTTCGCCGGTACCGGGCACACCGGTCCCGATGTGGGCGCGCTGGTCCCCTCGGACGACGATGGCGACGAGCCCACCCGGGAGGTCCCCCCGCTCGGCCACTTCGGAGACGACGCCGACAGAGGCGTACCGCCCCTCGATGTGGGGGACGAGCAGCAGCCTTCCTCCTGCCGAGGCAGCCGCGTCCGCAGCGGCCAGGGCCTCAGAAGACTCGAGGGCGATCGTGAACACCATGCCTGGGAGCATGACGCCCGACTTCAACGGCAGCAGTGGAAGGGTCAGCCTGTCCAACGGGGTACTCCGATCTTTCGAGGCGTGCAGCGCCCGCCCGGAAAATGGTTCAACGCCCCGGGAGGTCCTACCTATTCCAGCGCAGCTCAGGAGAGGCGCGGCGCGGTCCTCGGCAGGAACACCTGTGCCTGCCATGCTCCGCTCAGCGGCACGACAGCGAGGGCAGCACCTGCCCGGAGCATCCACTCGAGCTGGTCGTCCAACGGCGCGCCCGAGAGCGGATGGGCGATCAGTCCCCTTCGTGAGTGGTCCTGGCTGACACGCCAGCCGACGGGCACCGCCACGCCCAGGTCCGCGAGCTGCGCGGCGGCACGACGTCCACGCGGGTGGAGGATGCCGATGGTCTCGCCCTCGTCCCGGCCCCTCCCGCCACTTGCGCCGCGTGCGCCGCCCGGCGGTATCCAGGTGCACATGCTCACGGGTGGCTGGGCAGTCCCGAAAAGCGAGGAGAAGATGTTGCGCGACGGGGGCTCGACCTCCTCCTCCGGCACGCCGGGGAGAAGGTTCATCCATCCGTCTCGGGCCTCGGACAGGCCGCGCATCCGCTCGAGCACCGCGGTAGTTGTGGGCGGTCGGAACTCGAACTGCTCCACTGGGCGTCGCGCCGCCATGACCGAGTGTCTAGCTGACGGCGAATACGGGGCGATACGCCCCCCGCCGGCGGGGCCTCGGAGGGCGGCGGACGAGTCCACCTGCAACCTGCTGCGGGCTGTCTAGGGACCGCCGTCGTGAGCCTCCTCCACAGCCCGCATGCGGGCATGTGCGGCGACGCGCACGGCGTCGATGCCTGGGCCGCCGGAGGTCTGCGGCTCCGTCTCCACCGATGCGCCGACGAGGGCGCCGAGCGCGGCCGCAGTCGAGCGCCGGATCGCCTGGAGGTCGTAGCCGCCCTCCAGGAACAGCACCGTGCGTCCAGCGCAAGGGGCGTAACCCGCAGCGGTTCGGGCGAGCGCAGCGAAGTCCGCGCTCGCCAGCATGAGGCCGGCGAGCGGGTCGTCGCGGTGGGCGTCGAAGCCGCACGACACCAGGACCCAGTCCGGACGGAACGCGTCGACGGCCGGGGAAGCGATGTCGTCCAGCGCTCGCCGCAGCACGTCGCCGGTCGCGCCCGGCGGCACCGGCACGTTCACCGTCGTCCCGATTGCCGCGGCGCCGCCGACCTCCTCGGGTCGACCGCTCCCCGGGTACAGCGGCCATTGGTGGGTCGACACGTAGAGCACCGCGGGCTCGTCCCAGAAGATCTCCTGGGTGCCGTTGCCATGATGGACGTCCCAGTCGACGACGAGAACGCGGGCTCCGCGGGCGACGAGCGCGGCGGCCGCTACGGCGACGCTGTTGACGAGGCAGAAGCCCATCCCTCCCGAACGCACCGCGTGGTGCCCGGGTGGACGGGCGGCCACGAACGCGACGCCCTCACCACGTTCTTCCAGCGCGCGCAGCGCAGCGAGCCCGGCTCCCGCCGCCCACCGTGCTGCTTCCCAGGACGTGCTCGTGACGTAGGTGTCCGCGTCGAGCGAACCGCCTCCCCGGCGGGAGAACGCCTCGAGCTGCTCGAGGTAGTGCGGGTCGTGGACGCGGGCAAGCGCCTCTCGGCCCGCAGGACCGATCTCCACGGTCTCCAGGTCGCTGCCGAGCCCCAGATCGGCGATCCCCTGCAGCACGGCACCCACACGAGCGGGACGCTCCGGATGGGGACCCCCGTCGTGCTCCTCCAGGCCGACGGGACCAGCCAGGATCAGCTCGGCCACCCTGCCCCGTTACCCCGGTCGACGAGTCTGGCGGCTTCTCTGCGCGCGAGCGCGTCGAGGTAGCCGGGAGCGGGTTCGATGGGGAAGCTCGACTTCACCACTCCCTCCACGAAGCGCGACTCCACCGGGAAACCCGTCGAGCGGAGCATCTCGATCGTCGCCATCTCGCCGGCAAGCGAATCCGCCACGAACAATCGCATTCCCCGCACCCGCGCCACGCGCGCGAGCTCGTCCGCCAGCAGCGTGCCGATGCCCTGGCGCTGGCAGTCGTCCTCGACGACGATAGCCACCTCGGCCTCGTCGGTGCTTCCGATTCGATCGTACCGACCCAGCCCGGCGATCCGGTCCCCCACCAGGACGATCAGCACGAGCCGATCGAAGTAGTCGACGCGCGCGAAGCGATCAGCCTCTCTCATGCTGAGCACGGGATGATGGGCAGAGCTCCGCTGACGGTCAGACTGCGGAGACAAGGACGCACGGAACGCCACGAGCATCGGGACGTCGTCGGGCCGGATCGGCCGCACCTGCACCCGCCGGCCATCTCGGATCCGCGCGACGCGTTCCGCCCTGCGCGGGTAGGCAGCCGGGAGCTCCGGGACGTCCGTTGCCGCTACGACGCGACCAGCTTCCTCTACGAGCTTCGCCAACGCGCCGACTCTAGGTCCGCTCTGACCGCTCCGGCCCTATCGCACACCCGCCTGGCCGCCGATGCCCAGGATCGGGCGCGCCGTCACTTGGACGTCGTCGCCGAGCGCGGGAGACTGGGGGGATGCAACCTCGGGCACCGGCCGCGCGCCGATCGGCCCTGCCGGTCGTACTCAGCTGACGGAGCTCCATCCGTTCGAGCGCGACGGATGCGACGGGCGCGATCAGGAGGCGCCCGCCGTCTTCCGCGACCGAACGGACGCCGGATGCCGCCTCGCCGCGATGGTCTCGGTGCCGGCGGAGGACTCTCCCGTCGTCGTCGGCCTGCCCCGTGGCGGGGTGCCCGTCGCGGCTGAGGTCGCAGGTGCGCTCCACGCTCCGCTGGACGTCATCCTCGTTCGCAAGCTGGGCGTGCCCTCTCAGCCGGAGCTCGCAGTCGGAGCGATCGGGGAAGGCGGAGTTCGCGTCGTGCACGAGGGGGTCCGTCGCGCAGCTGCGGTGAGCGCGCCGTCCCTCACCTCGATCGAGGCGCACGAACGAGCCGTGCTCGACCACATGGCACGCACCTTTCGACGGGGACGGCCTCCCACCCC
>JBOGGB010000255.1:0-1543 GCA_050743605.1 Acidimicrobiales bacterium | reverse complement strand
CGCTTCGCCGGTCTGCCGGTCGCCCACCGCATAGACGAAGTTCGCCATCTGGCGCGCGATCGGGTCGTCCTTGGCGAAGTCTCGTCCCGACAGCAGCTGCCGGAAGTACAGCGGCCCGGAGGAGGGCGGCAGGTCATCCTGCATCAGAAGAGGCCGGGCGTGCTGGCGCCTTCCCCGCCGCGGGGGACACCGTCCGAGTCACCTCCGACAGTGCCGGTGGCCGGTGCCGCCTCGGGCACGTCGTCGGTCTCCTCCAGGACCGCAGTCAGCCTGGGCACGAGCTGCTCGACCTGCATACGCGTGCGGCGTAGCCGCTTGTCCAGCTCCTCGATGATCGCGGTGGCGCGGACGAGGCGGCCAACCAGCTGGTCGACGTCGACCTCGCGACCCTCGAAGAAGCCCACGATCTCGTCCAGCTCGGCACTCGCCTCGGTGTAGCTCATCTCCTCGACGCGCGGCTCGCCTGCGCCCTCCTGCTCGCCAGCGGACGTTCCCATCAAGCCTCCCCTCGGTCATCGCTCACCCGCACGGCCGGCGCACCCGGGGGCCGGCTCGGGTCGGCTCCGTCCGCCGGGTCCGCCAGCTCCACCCTGTCGGCCACCGATCGGACGCTCCCGTCGGCAAATCGCGTGACGAGCCTTCGCCCGGCCACGATCCCGCGAGCGTGGCGGACGACGCGCCCTTCCTCGTCGAGCGTGAGGGTGTAGCCACGCTCGAGCTGGCGCTCGACGTCGTATGCGGAGACCAGGCGCCGCCACGCGTCGAGCCGGTCCGCCGCCTGCTCGATCCGGGCCTGTGCGAGCGGCACGACCCTGCCCCCTCGCACCAAAGTCGCGCTCCACGCGTCATCGAGTAGCCGGGGTGCGCACCGTCCGATCGTGCTCCCGCAACGCAAGAGGTGCTCGTCACGTCGGACGACGAGGTGTCGGGCCATCCCGCACAGCCGCCGGCGGGTGGCGTCATGCTCGTGCTGGGCGGAGGACAGCGCCTCGTCCGCCCGGCGGGCGACTGAGGAGGCTGCAGCAGCGACCGACCCCTCCCACCACTCCCGGACGCGTTGGACGAGATCGCGACCGCACTCGGTCGGGGTGATGCAGGACCTGTTCGCCACCACGTCGGCGACCGACTCGTCGCCGGTGTGGCCGATCCCGGTCCACACCGGGATCGACGACGTCGCGACCGCCCGGGCAACGGGCTCGGTGTCGAACGCGGCGAGATCGGCCTTCGAGCCTCCGCCGCGCACCACGACGATCACGTCGAGACATCGCGATCCCAGCACAGACAGCTTATGGATCGCGGTGCTCAGAGCGGCGGGCGCCCCCGATCCCTGAACGGTCGCGGGTGCAATCTGCACCGCGAAGCCGAACCCCGAGGTCGTCAGCTGCCCAAGGAAGTCGCGGAAGCCCTCGGAGTCGGGGCTCGCGACGAGACCGACGCGTAGGGGCACCTCGGGCAGCGGCAACGCCGCATTGCGCGTGAGCAGCCCCTCGGACCCGAGCGCGCGGAGGAGCGCCACACGCTTGGCGGCCAGGCGTCCCAGCAG
>JBOGGB010000254.1:0-7585 GCA_050743605.1 Acidimicrobiales bacterium | reverse complement strand
GGTCGGGAACCAGGCGGAGGAGCGCCGCGTGGACCACCCCCACGAACTCGTCGGAGAGCCCGTAGTCGGAGAGGAAGAAGACCGTCGGGCGCGGCACGCTCACCGCGACCCCGGATCGAAGCGCGGGCGGCTCAACAGGCCCTGTCGGCTCAACCGGCCTTCGTGAAGCGGTCCGCGAGGTAGCGGTCGAAGTCCTCGCTTCGCAGGCGGAACGACCGCCCGATGCGCACCGCGGGGAGCTCTCCGGCGCCGATCAGCCGGTAGACGGTCATGTTCGAGACGCGCAGGACGGAGGCCACCTCCCCCACGGTCATGAAACGGCTCGGGGTCTCCTCGACCGGCTGCGACACCATGGCTTCCGACTTCTCCTCCGAGGTGGACTTTACGCCCTCACGCTCTCCCGGCGAAAACGGGCGGGGCGGAACTGGGCCGGAGCCCCCCGTATACCCGTCTCGGCCACCAACTGCCCATCCCCAGCTCAGCGTGCCAGGGCGCGGGACCGTTCGGCGGCGGCGAGCACCGCCTCGATGAAGGCGGAGCGCACGCCACGGGCCTCGAGGGCCCGGATGCCCGCGGCCGTGGTCCCCCCAGGCGAGGTCACGTCCGCCCGCAGCGACTCGGGTGCAGCACCGGTCTGGTCGAGCAGGGCCGCCGCGCCCTTCAACGTCTCGACCGCAAGCGTCGAGCTGAGCCCCCGGGGCAGCCCGGCGAGCACGCCGGCCTCGACGAGGGCCTCGACCACCAGGAACACGTACGCGGGGCCCGATCCCGACAGCGCGGTCACCGCGTCCAGGTGGCGCTCGGGCACCCGCACCACGGCGCCGACGGCGCCGAGCACCCGCTCGGCCCACGCGAGGTCTGCGGCTCCGGCGTTGCTGCCGCCACAGACGGCGCTCACGCCCGCGCCGACCAGCGCCGGCATGTTCGGCATGGCCCGGACCACGACCGCCCCGTCGGGGAGGACGGCTTCGAGACGTGCGGCGGGCATCCCGGCGACGACGGACAGCACCCGACGCATCCCCGCCGCGCCGAGGTCCCGGCACGCCGGCTCGGCCACCTCGGGCTTCACCGCCAGCACGGCACCGGCGTCGGGGCCGGCGAGCGACGCAGAGGGAGCGTCGACGACGCAAAGACCGGGGTGAGCGGCCACAAGGTCGGCGCGGCGGCCCTCGTCCGGCTCGACGACCGCGAGCTCCTCAGCCGGCCATCCTCCCCGGTCGAGGAGCCCGGTCACGAGCGCACCGCCCATGCGACCCCCTCCTGCGACGACTAGGGACGCGGCCATGGCGCAACGGTACTGCTCAGCGCTGGTGCGGGAGCCGGCGCGGCCGCCGCCGGTAGACGGCCGGATGGCCGAGCGTCATCGCCGTCGGGTAGTGGTCGTCGACGTAGACGATCGACGAGCCCGCGATCCGGTCGAGCTCGTCGTCGTCGACCTGCTGCGCGGGGACCCGCCCCACGAGGTAGATGGCGTCCTCGGGGCCAAGGCAGAACGCCATGCCGAAGAGCTCGGCGTTGCGGCGCATGAGGAACCGCAAGACCTCTTCGGGGTGCGCCTCGGGAGCGGGCATGAACTGTGCCTCGTGATGGAGGGTCCGCTGGCGGAGCGTGAGCCAGACGGTGATGAAGTCCTTCTCGTCCCCGCGGAACCGCAGGTACCAGCGCTGCGACGCGGTGCGGTCGGCGACGTCCTGGCGCTCTGCCCCGACGAGGCCGAAGGCGCCCTCGTCGGACCGTTCACGCGCGACCCAGGCGTCGACGCGCGCCGCGACCGCGGCGAGGAGCTCTGCGCCCGCGAGGTCGACGAGCGGCACGCCGTCCCCGCCGAGCTAGGAGCACTCCACGAGCCGCCCGGTGAGGAGCTCGTCGTGGATGGAGCTCAGGTCTGCCGCGGCCTGCCGCCAGGTGTAGCGCCGGGCACCTCGCACCGCGGCGGCCGACTGGCGTTGCGCGACGAGGGGGTCGGCGACGATCCGCCGCACGCCGCGCGCGAACGCCTCGGGGTCCGACGGCTCGACGAGGAACCCGGTGCGCCCCTCGTCGACGAGCGTGGTGAGCCCGCCGACCGCCGAGGCGACGACCGGGGTGCCGCAGGCCGCCGCCTCGAGCGCCACGAGCCCGAAGGACTCCGACCGGCTCGGTACGAGGCACACGTCGGCGGCGCGGTAGTAGGTCGAGAGCAGCTCGTGAGGTTGGGGCGGGACGAGCGCGACGTGGTCTGCGACCCCGAGCTCGGCGACGAGCCGGAGGAGCCGGGCCCGCTCCTCGTCGCCGTGCGGCCCGCTCGGGCCGCCCACCACGACGAGCCGGTACGGCGCACCGGGCGCGGTCGTCCCGCCGGCGCACAGGGCGGCGAGGACGCGGACCGCCACGTCGGTGCCCTTCAGCGGCTGGATCCTGCCGACGGTGAGGAGCACGGTGCCTCCCGGCGGGAGCCCGAGCGCGCGGCGGGCCTGGGGTCGGGACCCCGGCCCGAAGTACGCGTGGTCGACCCCAGGGGCCACCACCGAGATCCGGGCCGGGTCCGCGCCGTAGAGCTGGACGATCTGGTCCGCTTCCACGCTGCACGACGCCAGCACGGCGTCCGAGCAGGCGATGATCGCCGCCTCCGCCTCCGCGCGGCGGTGCGGCATGTCGGCCTCCACCTCCTCGGGCACCAGCTCGGCCTTCACGCGGTCGAGCGTGTGGAAGGTGGACACGAGCGGGAGGTCCAGCTCGTGCTTGATCGCATGGCCCGCCAGACCCGAGAGCCAGTAGTTCGCGTGGACCGCCTCGAACGGCCCGGCATCCTGGTCGACCAGCGGGAGGCCGGCGTCGCCGGCCATGAGCTCGAGCACCCGCTCCGTGAACTCTCCCACGAGCTCGGGGAGCGCCTCCTTGGCCATCGGGGCCTCGTGGCCGGCGGGGACGTGGTGGACGCGGAAGCCGGGCTCGACGTCCACGGCAGCCGGCAGACCCGGGTCGCAGCTGCGAGTGAAGACGTCGCAGCAGACGCCCGTCCGCGCGAGTGCCGTCGCAAGCTCGCGGACGTAGACGTTCATGCCTCCGCCGTCGCCCGTTCCCGGTTGCGCGAGCGGAGACGTGTGGAACGAGAGCATCGCGAGCCGGCGCATGCTCGCACGAGCCTAGTGGGCACCCCCGGTTCGTTCGCCTGGCCCTGCTGCCTCGTCCTCCTCGTCGCCCCGGGCGCGGTCCTGGTCGCGCTCGTGCTCGCGGCGGAACGACCGGTAGATCTGGACCAGCGCCTGGCGCTGGCTCTCCCCGAGGTAGGGGTCCGAGCGGATGTGCGCAACGAGGTCCCCGCCGTCCCCGGGGGGATCGAGGATGCCGGCCTGGACGTAGAGCGTCTCTGCAGAGATCCGCAGAGCCTTGGCGATCTGCTGGAGGATGTCCGCCGACGGTCGGCGGAGCCCCCGTTCGATCTGGCTCAGGTACGGGTTCGAGATGCCCGCGAGCTCCGACAGCCGGCGGAGCGACAGGCGGGCTCCCGCGCGCTGCTCCCGGATGAACGACCCCAGGTCCCGCCAGCGGTCGACGGGATCGGGCGGCACGCCCCGAGCGTACCGAGCGCTGCCCAGCCGGGGCGGGCTGCTCACCGCGTCGCGGGAACCCGCCTGGCCACCCGTCCCGCCCGGTGAGAGGGGCGGTAACGGTAGACGACACGTCCCCACACCTGGGTCCGGTCCACGGGCCCGAACGTCCCGCTGTCGGTGCTCTCGGCGGCGTTGTCGCCGGTGAGCGTCACCGAGCCGCCGCCCGCGGTCCGGACGCGCTTGACGAGCAGCCGGTCGGGCTCGCGCGGGTCGGAGACCGCGACGACGTCTCCGGGCCGCACCGGCCACCATCGTGCCAACCGCGCCACGAGCAGCCGGTCGCCCGGCTCGAGGGCCGGGACCATGCTCCGCCCCTCGACCACCACCCGGCGGGTCCCGAGACGCAGGCCGGCGAGCACCGCCGCGCCGATCCCGAGCGCGCCGAGCACGGCGGAGGAGAGCATCCCCACCACCGAGACGACCACGAGCCGACGCACCGACCGGCGGACCCTCCGGCGGACCCGCTGCGACACCCGCTGCCGGATCGACCGCCGGATGGGTCTCCGGATGCGCTGGCTGCGGGACCGGCTGGGTAGTGTGCGTGCGACGGACATCCCCCCACTGTGCCCGACCGGCGCCCCCCGTGCCGGACGGAAAAGGAGCTCCCATGCGCATGCTCGACCGAGTGCTCACCGCCGTCGACCACCTCCGGCCTCCTGCCGTCGCCCACGCGCACTGCGACCTGCCCTGTGGGGTCTACGACCCCGCGCAGGCGCGCATCGAGGCAGAGTCGGTGAAGGCCATCTGCGAGAAGCACAACGCGTCCAGCGACGACGAGTTCCGTGAGCGCGCCGTCCAGATAAAGGAACAGAGGGCCGACCTGGTCAAGCACCACCTGTGGGTGCTCTGGACCGACTACTTCAAGGCCGAGCACCTCGAGAAGTACCCGCAGCTCCACGAGCTCTTCTGGACGGCCACGAAGACGGCCGGCGAGGCCAAGAAGACGACCGACGTCGCCGTGGGCCAGCGCCTGCTCGACCAGATCGCCGAGATCACAAAGATCTTCTGGGAGACGAAGAAGGGCTGAGCCCTCACGATCGTGGTGGGCATCGCCCCGGTGTTCTTGAGCCCCCCGTCAACGACGTTCACGGTCGGGAGCCACGCGACCTTCGACGTGTTCGCCCTCGGCATCCCTCTTTCGGTTGACACCTCCGAGAGCGGGACACTCCCCCAGGGCGTGACGTTCGCCACAGACCATGGCGTCGGTGTCCTTTCAGGCACGCCGGCGCAAGGCACGGCCGGCACCTACCGGCTCACCTTCACGGCCACCAACGGTCTCAGCACCACGCGTTCGCTCACCCTGACGGTCGAGAACCCGGCGCCGCCGCGACATCATCCGTAACCCCGGCGCCAGACGAGAGCACGGCGAGCGCCTGAAGCGTCCATCGTGTGGCGTGTTCATCGTGTGGCGGGGTCGTCCCGATGCCCTCGATCTCGCCGTCACCACGACCCGCGGTGCTCGACGACCCGCGAGATGACCGGTATGCAGAGCAGGAGCAGGACCGCGCACGCGAAGAACACCGCGGCTTGCGCCTCGCTAGGGTGCGCGGCCCGGGAGAGGAATGCGGCCGAGATCGAGACGGCGACGATCTGGCCGACCTGCCTCCCCGTGGACCGCAGCGCGGCGATGGACGAGGAATCCTGCGGAGCGAGCTGGAGCCCGGCGTTGCGGCTCGCAGGTGACGACAGGCCTGTCCCGATCCCGATCACGCAGCAGGCGAACGCCAGCCACGCATAGCCCGACACGCTCGCGGGTCGCACCGCGAGGCAGGCGATCCCCACGGCCACGAGCGCCGAGCCGAGGTAGAGCGGGAGCCTGTAGCCGGTACGGCGGAGGGTCATGATGGCCAGCGGCGTCGACAGGATCACGGCGGCTCCCTCGGCGACCAACAGGGTCCCCGAACCGAGGGCATGGATGCGATACCGCTCGATCGCGTAAAGCGGGACGAGCGAGATGACTCCGGTCGTGACCCCCCCGTACACGACGTTGATGACGTTCACCGCGGCGAACCCTTTTCCGACGATCAGGCGCGGAGCGATGAACGGGTCTGCCGTTCGGCGGATGTGGCGGGCGAACTGGACCAGTCCCACGACCCCCACGACGACGGGCACGACGACCTGCGGCGACCACGCGCGCGTCCCGGCTTCTCCGAGCTCGCTGGTCCCGACCATCAGGGTGAGGACACCGGCGCCGAGGAGCATCATGCCGCGCAGGTCGAGCCTCGCGTTCCCGTCGGCAGGCAGGTCCGCGTCGCGTGGGACGTAGCGCAGGCACAGCACCACGAGCGCGAAGCCGATGGGGACGTTCACGAAGAAGATCCCGCGCCAGGACCAATAGGCCACGAAGAGCCCGCCGAAGATCGGGCCGATCATCGACCCGATGGAGAACACGCTGCCAAAGAGCCCCACGGCCCGGTCGCGGGCGGAGCCGAAGTGCTCCACGACGATGCCGGTCGCCGACGGGGTGAAGCCTGCTCCTCCCGCGGCCTGCAGGACGCGCAGCCCGATGAGGAGGTAGATGTTCGTCGCCAGTCCGCAGAAGAGCGAGGCGCCGGCGAACACCACCACCGAGAACAGGAAGAACCGTCGCCGCCCGTACCGGACGGTGAGCTTTCCCGACAACGACAGCATCAGGACCAGGCCGACCGCGTAGGCGGTGATGGTCCAGCTGGTCCAGTTGATCGAGGAGTGGAGCCCGTGGGAGATCGCGTGCAGCGCCGTCGCGACGATGGTCCCGTCCAGCGAGCTCATCATGAGCGCCGCGCCGACGACGACAAAGATGAGCACGCGGTGCGGCGCCTGCTGCTGGCCACTTCCCGTCTCGTCCGGGCTCGGAAGCGACCCGGGGATGCTCACCTGTGAGCGCCCGGCGGGATGCTGCGGACTCGGTCGCCTGGGTTCGGATCGCCGGCCACCGGCCACGACCCTAACGATCCAGGAAGTGCCTACGCCGCGGTCACCCGGTGCAGGGAGCAGCGGATCGCCACAGGGTCCTCTTCGAGGTCTGCGTCGTCGACGGGTGCCCCGCACACCTCGCAGATGCCGTACGAGCCGTCGTCGAGCGAGGCGAGCGCGCGGTCCACGTCGTCGAGCAGCTGCTCGGCCGCCTGGAGAATGGCACGGTGCTCCTCGATGGCGAGCGCGCCGTCCTCTTCCGGCGGCCGTTCGTCTACGACCGATGTCACGGGCACCGACGCGGCACCCTAGTCGGCGCGGCTGCGACCTCCGCGGCACCCCGCCCGGGTCGGCCTCGGCCGCGATCCGTAGGCTGTCGAGCAATGGCCGTCACACAGCTCGACGCGACCCGCCCGCTCGTGCGGGCGGCCGGAGCGGCCGCCGAGGTGCCGTGCCTCGACGGAGCCGTGCGGCCCTACGTGGACCTCGACTGCGCGGCGTCGACGCCCTGCTCGATCGCAGTCGCCGAGGCGGTCGAGAAGTTCCTGCAGAGCTACTCGAGCGTCCACCGGGGCGCAGGGTTCAAGTCACGGCTCTCGACCGTCGCGTACGAGGCCGCGCGCGGCCTCGCCCTGCGCCACGCCGGGCGGGACGGAGGTGCGACGGACGGCGACACCGCGGTGATCTGCCGCAACACCACCGAAGCGCTGAACCACCTCGCCTTCCGGCTGCGGCTCGAGCCGGACGACGTGGTGCTCACCACCGTCGTCGAGCACCATGCGAACCTCCTGCCGTGGGCGCGCTACGCCCGCCGCCGGTACGTCGAATGCACGACCGACGGCACCTTCGGGATCGAGGACGTGGCGGCCGGGCTCGACATGCGACCGGTGCCCAAGCTGCTCGCGCTCACGGGCGCGTCCAACGTCACCGGCTGGCTCCCTCCCGTCGCAGAGATCTGCGAGGCCGCCCGCGCCCGCGGGGTCCCCGTCGTACTCGACGCGGCCCAGCTGGCTCCCCACCGCCCGCTGCCGGTCGGACCGGACTTCGTCGCCTGGAGCGGGCACAAGATGTACGCCCCCTTCGGCGCCGGGGTCCTG
>JBOGGB010000253.1:0-2199 GCA_050743605.1 Acidimicrobiales bacterium | reverse complement strand
GCGCGGGTTCGTCTTCCAGTCGGCCGAGATCTACGGGGGATTCCGCTCGGCCTACGACTACGGCCCGCTCGGCGTGAACATGCTGCGCAACGTGAAGGACGCCTGGTGGCGCTCGATGGTCCAGCTGCGCGACGACGTGGTGGGCATCGACGCGGCGATCCTGTCGCCGCCAAGGATCTGGGAGGTGTCCGGCCACCTCGAGAACTTCACCGATCCGCTCGTGGACTGCCGCCAGTGCCACAGCCGCTGGCGTGCGGACAGGCTCACCGGGCCGTGCCCGACGTGCGGCTCGACGGACTTCACCGAGGCGCGCCCGTTCAATCTCATGTTCAAGACGCACGCGGGTCCCCTGGAGGACGAGGGTGCGGTCGCGTACCTCCGGCCCGAGACCGCCCAGGGTATGTTCGTGAACCTCGCCAACGTGCTCCAGACCACGAGGAGGCGCCCTCCGTTCGGCATCGCGCAGGTCGGCAAGTCCTTCCGCAACGAGATCACCCCGCAGAACTTCGTCTTCCGGACCCGTGAGTTCGAGCAGATGGAGATGGAGTACTTCGTGCCTCCCGATGAGGGTGCCAAGTGGCACGAGTACTGGGTCAACGAACGGTTTCGCTGGTACCTCGAGCTCGGGATGCCGACCGAGCGGCTGCGCCTGCGCCCTCACGACGCCGATGAGCTGTCGCACTACTCGACCGCGACGTCCGACATCGAGTTCTTGTTCCCGTGGGGATGGGACGAGCTCGAGGGCATCGCCCAGCGCACCGACTTCGATCTCAAGGCCCACGCCGCGGCGTCCGGCGAGAAGCTCGACTACTTCGACCCCTCGACCGGGGAGCGCTACGTGCCTCACGTCATCGAGCCCGCCGCCGGGGCGACGCGCACCATGATGGCGTTTCTCCTCGCCGCCTACGACGAGGACGTGGTCGCCGGCGAGGCTCGTACCGTGCTGCACCTCCACCACCGGCTCTCCCCCTACCAGGTCGCGGTGCTGCCGCTCTCGAAGAAAGAGCAGCTCGAGGGACTGTCGCGCGAGGTCCTGGGCCTCTTGCAGCCCCGCTTCATGTGCGACTACGACGTCACCCAGAGCATCGGCCGCAGGTACCGGCGCCACGACGAGATCGGGACGCCGTGGTGCGTGACCGTGGACTTCGACTCGCTCGAGGACCGGGCCGTCACGATCCGGGAGCGGGACACCACCGCGCAGGTGCGCGTCCCGATCGCGGGACTCCTGACCGAGCTCTGCGGCCGCGCCGGGGAAGGTTGAGAGTAGACACCGGGGATTCTCCGGATGTCTAGCGTTCATACCGGGGGCGGACGTCGAGGTGAGGGAGGCGACGCGACATCGGAGGGGCAGGAGACGCCCGGCGCGTGGCGCAGGTAGGCAGGCGGCGGCGGGCTCGCCCTAAGGTGGGTCCGTCCCCCGACGAGGTCGCGGTCGCCCGCCAAGGAGCGCGACCGTGACGCCCGCGGGGCGAGGAGGCACCATGCCGTACGTCTTCGACTTCGACCACTCCCATCGTCACCCGCCGATGGAGATGAAGGACCTTCTGGGGGGCAAGGGCGCCAACCTCGCCGAGATGACCTCGGTGCTCGAGCTGCCGGTGCCGCCGGGCTTCACGATCTCGACGGACGCCTGCCGGAGCTACATGGACGACGGGTGGCCCGACGGTCTGAGCGATGAGGTCGCCCGGGCACGGAGCCGTCTCGAGCGGGCCATGGGCAAGGAGATCGGCGACCCGGTCGACCCCCTGCTCGTATCCGTCCGGTCGGGGGCGAAGTTCTCCATGCCCGGCATGATGGACACCGTCTTGAACCTCGGGCTGAACGACCAGTCTGTCGAGGGGCTCGCGAAGCAGACCGACGACGAGCGGTTCGCCTACGACTCGTACCGGCGCTTCGTCGCCATGTACGGCCGGATCGTGCTCGGCATAGCCGGAGAGGAGTTCGACGCGCTCTTCGATGCGGCCAAAGAGCTCGCCGGGACGTCGTCCGACGCGCGGGTGCCCACCGAGCTGCTCCGTTACCTCGTCGAGTCCTACCAGCAGCTCGTGCAGCGGCACACGGACGCGCCATTCCCCCAGGACCCCGACGACCAGCTCCGGGGCGCGATCGAAGCCGTCTTTCGGAGCTGGAACGGCCCGAGGGCCGTCGCGTACCGCGAGCGGGAGCACATCCCGCACACCCTCGGCACCGCGGTCAACG
>JBOGGB010000252.1:0-1924 GCA_050743605.1 Acidimicrobiales bacterium | reverse complement strand
GTGCCGAGTGTGCCTCAGGTGACTGGCGGGGTGACCCGCGAGGTGGCCGGCTCTCCCACGTCCCGCCCGCAGGCGAGACGCGAGCAGCCGTCCCGTCGCGCCGGTGCTCCTCGGCGCAGTGGGGCTGCGCGGCAGGGCGGGGGTCCTAGGCGAGGTGGAGCCACTCGGCGAACCTCGAGGAGCCACTCCCGGGCACGCTGACGCGGGTTCTCCCCGCCGCCGCGCCGGACTGAGCTCCGTATCGCAGCGGCTGTGTACGCTGGTCTCCGGCGTCGCATGCGCCGTGCATCTTGCACGGCAGCGCCCTCCTGCCGTCCACCTTCGCCGAAGGAGGCATGTCATGTCCGAGCCGAGACGCGCGACCGACGCGGAGTTGTTCGGGAACCGGTTCCTCACCACCGAGGTGCCGACCCGCCAGTTCCCGCAGACCGGCATGACCGCCCAGGACGCTATGCGGCTGGTCAGCGAGGACCTCGCTCTCGAGGGTGACCCGGCGCGTAACCTCGCCACGTTCGTGACCACCTGGATGGAGCCCGAGGCTCGTCAGATCATCGCTGACAACCTGCACCGGAACTTCATCGACCACGCCGAGTACCCGCGGACGGCGGAGATCGAGCAGCGCTGCATCCGCATGCTGGCCGACCTGTTCCATGCCCCCGGCGAGACGACCGGCGCTCGGACGCAGGGATCGTCCGAGGCGGTCATGCTCGGCGCTCTGTCGTTCAAGTGGAACTGGCGTCAGCGCCGCACGGCCGCTGGCCTGCCGACGACGAGCCCGAACCTGGTCTTCGGCGGTGACGTCCATGTCGTGTGGGAGAAGTTCTGCCGCTACTTCGACGTCGAGCCCCGGATCGCACCGCTCCAGCCGGGCAAGTACACGATCGGACCCGACGACGTCGAAGCGCTCATCGACGAGAACACCATCGGCGTCGCGGCAGTCCTGGGAACGACCTTCACCGGCCATAAGGACGACATCGAAGGCATCAACGAGCTCTTGGTCCGCATCAAGGACGAGCGCGGTCTCGACGTCCCCCTCCACGTCGACGCGGCCAGCGGCGGCTTCGTGTGGCCGTTCCTCTATCCGAAGTCGCGGTGGGACTTCAGGCTGCCGCAGGTTCGCTCGATCAACGTCTCGGGCCACAAGTTCGGGCTGGTCTACCCCGGCGTCGGCTGGCTCATCTTCCGTGAGACCGCCGATCTGGCACCGGACCTGGTGTTCGAGGAGAACTACCTCGGAAAGACCGATCCCACGTTCACGCTGAACTTCTCGACCGGCTCGGCGATGGTGCTCGCGCAGTACTACAACCTCGTGCGATACGGCCGCGACGGCTACAGCTACATCATGCACCACATGCGCGACAACGCCGAGGCCCTCGCCGTCGAGCTGGAGGCCATGGGCCAGTTCGAGGTGATCGGGCGCGAGCTCGAGCAGTTGCCGCTGGTTGCGTTCAAGCTCTGCAGCCCGAAGAGCTACGACGAGTTCGACGTCTCCTGGCAGCTCTCCGCCGAGCGCGGATGGATGCTCCCGGCCTACACCCTGCCGCCCGATGCGCAGGATGTGACGATCATGCGAGCGCTGATCAAGGAGATGACGAGCCGCGAGCATGTCGACACCCTCGCTCGCGACCTCGTGACCGCGTGCGCCACCCTCGAGGCCAAGGGCGGAGCCCACCGCGTCGAACGCGAGCAGATGGTCACCGGGCCGGGCCACTGAGTCTCGTCGCAGACCGGACGGCTCCTGTCGTGATCGGGCTCCCGGGTGGGCTGCTCTGCGTTGTCTGATGCCCCCGTCTACCGCTCCGCCTCGAGTCAGGCACGCGTGGCAGCTGTGGCTGGCCGAGCTCGTCGGCACGGGCCTGCTCGTGGCGGTCGGACTGTCGGTGGTCGTCGTCGACACGTCGCCGGCTGGGCCGGTGATCGGCGT
>JBOGGB010000251.1:0-2064 GCA_050743605.1 Acidimicrobiales bacterium | reverse complement strand
TAGAGGCTCTTCGAGAAGCCGAGGCCCGTGCGGGCCGTCGCCGCGAGGCTCTCGGCCCATCTGAGCAGGGTGCGGGTCGGCACCGGGGGGTCCACTGCTCCGACGCTACCGCCTCCCCGCCGCCACGATCGACGCCGCGGCAGCCACAATGGTGGCCGTGCCCGTGTACGCCGAGTGCCGCCACTACGTCATGCAGACCACCCGGAACGGCGACAAGCTCGAGCGGTGCAAGCTCGGGGCGAACGAGACCTTCCCGTTCGCCTGCCCCGACGGCTGCGTGTTCTTCGAGCCCCGCCGGGTCTCATCGGCAGGGTGGCAGGTCCCCCGCTCAGACGGGCGCTGACTTCCTGAGCATCCGGTTCATGCTGCCCGAGCGGAACCCCTCGAGGTCGAGCGAAACGAAGTCGTAGCCGGCGGCCTTCACCGCGGCGACCACCTCGTCGCGCCGTGCCCAGACGAGATGGAGCTCGTCGTCTGCGACCTCGACCCGGGCGACTGAACCGTGGTGGCGCACGCGCAGCTCGCGCAGCCCGAGCGCCCGGAGCCCGGACTCCGCGATGTCGACGGCGCGCAGCGTCGGAGCGGTGACCGGCGACCCGTAGGGAAGGCGCGAGGCGAGGCACGCAGCCGCCGGCCGGTCCCACGTGCTCAGACCCAGCTGCTTCGACAGGTCGCGTACCTGCGCCTTCGACAGGCCGGCCTCGACGAGCGGGAAGCGTGCCCCCGCGGCGGCCGCGGCCGCCTGGCCGGGCCGGTACTCCCCGAGGTCGTCGGTGTTCACCCCGAGCACGACCGTTGCGGGCTCGTCTTCGGCCAGGGGAGCGAGGGCGACCATCAGCGCGTCCTTGCACCGTGCGCAACGATCCGCGCCGTTCGCCACGTAGCGAGGGTCCTCCATCTCCGACGTCTCGACCGTCTGCCAGCGGAGCCCCCACGCCGCGGCGAGCGCGCGGCAGTGCGGCTCCTCACCGGCCGCGAGCGATGCCGACACCGCCGTGACGCAGCGCACGCGCTCGCGCCCGAGGACCCGGTGCGCGACGAAGGCGAGGAACGCCGAGTCCGACCCGCCGCTGAACGCCACGACGACGCTGCCGATCTCGGCGAGCACCGCTTCGAGCTCGGCGAGCCCACCGAGCCCGCCCATGACGCCGCTGCCATCGCCGTCGGACCGCTCTGGGGAGCTCATCGCGCGGCCGAGGCGAGCACGGTCGCGAGGTCGGCGACCATGCCGGCGTAGAAAGGGCCGAAGTCGGCGTAGTGCGCGGACGCGACGTCGAAGCGCATCTGGTACACGCATTCCTTCAGGTCCGAGGGAGTGGCGGCGAAGAGCGTCACCCCCCACTCGAAGTCGTCCAGCCCCGTCGAGCCGGTGATGAGCTGGAGCACGCGGCCGTGGTACGTCCGCCCGATGCGTCCGTGGCCGATCATGAGCGCGAGGCGCTCCTCGTAGTCGAGCGCGTACCAGTTGTGCGCGTCGCCGCGGCGCTTCGACATCGGGTAGAAGCAGAACGCCGGCTTGCCTTCGGGAGGGAGCTGGGGGTAGAGGCGCGCCTGCTTCAGCTCGTCGGGGAGCCCCGCCGCGTACTCCGACACTTCGGTGAGCGAGACGTAGGAGGATGCGACCTCGAGCCCCGCGGCCTGCGTCGCGGACTGGAACCTTCTCAGCCGCCAGAGGTCGGGGCCGAGCACCATGAGCGCCACGTCGGCCTTGTGGCCGAGGATCGACGCGGCGACCACCTGATCGCCCGCCTTCACCGCCTCCGTCTCGGCGTCGAGGACCGCCGCGACGTCGAGCGCGCCGCCGGCGCGGCAAAACAGATGCAGCACGCCGAGCCCAGTTGCCGGCTCGACAGGGGAGGAGGGTGCGTCAGCCACTCAAGCCAGTGTACGAACTCCGCCGCGATCGCTCGCGGCTCAGCCCTTCGGTGTCTCGAACGTGACCGAGGCGCTCGCGCCGGTCGCGATCCCCTCCGAGGTCGCCTGTGCCCCCTTCCGAGTCGTGCTCTTCCCGGCGCCGCCTCCTCCCCCGGCGCCGAAGCCGCCTCCCTTGGCAGTGTCCCAGGC
>JBOGGB010000250.1:0-1704 GCA_050743605.1 Acidimicrobiales bacterium | reverse complement strand
GTCTCGCACCGGTCGTACCAGCCGTCGCATTTTCGAGTGCATCCGCGTGGTGCGTTGTTGTGCCTCATCGCCCCGGAGCGAAGGGTCCTGATACCGGAGCCCGATGTAGTTCTCGGCACCCACAGGTGCCGGATAATCGGGCGAGCACCCTCAGCGGCCGCAACGTGCCATCATCCTTTGTCGTGGAAGCCGACCCTGAGCAACTCTCCGAGGCTGCCGAGATCACGGGGCAGGTGATCGATGCCATCTCTACCGCGCAGTGGACATTTCCGACGCCCTGCCCCGATTGGAACGTCCGAGAGCTCGTCGAGCATCTCGTCGCCGGGAACGACGGTTTCGCCGCGGCACTGAGCGAGCAGCTTGTGCCGCCGGACCCGACCGCTGGGCGATCAGCCGACCTCGCCAGCGACTACCGGCGCTCGGTCCACGAGCTCCTCGATGCCTTCCGCCAGCCCGGAGCCCTGGACCGGGCGGTCAGCGTTCCGTTCGGCACGGTCCCAGGCGCTGTCGCCGTGCACCTGCGCACGACCGAGTTGCTCGTACACGGCTGGGACCTCGCGCGGGCCACCGGCCGAGAAGTTGCGTTTCCCGCAGAGCTGGCTGAGCAGGAGCTGGCCTTCACCCGTTCGGCACTCGGGGGCATCCCTCCTGAGAGGAAGCCCTTCGCCCCACCCGAGCCTGTGCCCGATGACGCCCCCGCGATCGATCGGCTGGCCGCATGCCTGGGCCGCAGCGTCACCATCCTGCCCACCAAGCCAGGATGATCTACCCGCCATGGCCTTCGACGAGGACCTTGCCAATCGCATCAGAGATTTGATCTCGGCGGACGGGGACGTCGTCGAGCGATACATGTTCGGCGGCCTGGCGTTCTTCGTCGGTGGTCATATGGCGGTAGCGGCGAGCGGCAAGGGCGGGTTGATGGTGCGCGTCGACCCAGCTGAGACGGACCGGCTACGTGCCCGGCCGCACACCGAGCCCTTCGAGATGCGCGGTGCTCAACTGGACGGCTGGCTTCGGGTCGACATCGCTGGCCTTCGCACCAAGCGCCAACTCGAGCCCTGGGTCCGCCGAGGCGTCACCCACGCGCGCTCGCTTCCGCCGAAACATTGAAGGGATCCTCTCGGTTCCGGCAGCAATCAGCGTTCCGGCCGCACCAGATCGTGGTCGAACGCGAAGACGATGGCGGCAGCTCGATCCCGCAGACCGAGCTTGGTGAAGAGGCGGTTGATGTGGGTCTTCACCGTCCTTCCTGGTGCAGTGTGCGAGTTCCACCAGGGTGGAGGCAAGCGATCCGCCGATGGTGCCCGCGCGGCCGACGGGCGGCAGTTATGGGGATGCCAGAGCCTTCCCCGGGTTTATTTCAGCGTGCTCGCTCGGTTTGGCCGACGGCCGCCTCTTGGACGAGGAGAGCGATCTGGACTCGGTTGTCGGCGTTGAGCTTGGTGAGCAACCGTGAGACGTGCGCCTTGACGGTGGCGAGGCTCATGTGGAGGTGCCCGGCGATCTCGGCGGGCGATTGTCCCTGGCCGATTGCGGCGGCTACTTCGTGTTCGCGGGCCGTCAGCAGCGCCAGTCGCCCGATTGCTTCCTGGCGGCGAGCGTTGGCGTCGTTGTCGCCCGCGACGAGGGCGATGAGGCGGCGAGCGATGGAGGGCGAGAGGCTGCCGTCGCCGGCGTAGACGGACTCGATGGCTCGCACGATGT
>JBOGGB010000249.1:0-1628 GCA_050743605.1 Acidimicrobiales bacterium | reverse complement strand
CACGCGTCGTTCCGTCAGACCGTCGCGCGCACCGGGAGGATCTCCTCGGAACGGCCCAACCTCCACAACATCCCGACGCGCAGAGAGACCGGATCGCAGTTCCGCCGCGCCTTCGTGCCCGAGCCGGGGTGCCGCTTCCTCGTGGCCGACTATGACCAGGTGGAGCTGCGCGTCATCGCGCACCTGTCGGGCGACCCTGGGCTGGTGCAGGCGTTCGGCGCGGGTCAGGACATCCATCTGGCGGTCGCCTCAGGGGTGTACGGCGTGCCCGCCGACGAGGTCACCAAGGACCAACGCGACCGCGCCAAGATGGTCTCTTACGGCCTCGCATACGGGATGGAGGCCTTCGGCCTGGCGCGGCGGCTGTCGGCGAGCGTCGAAGAGGCGAGCGAGATCATGGAGCGCTACTTCCGGGCGTACCCGCTTGTGCGCCGCTACATGCTCGACACCGTCGCAGAGGCGCGCGAGCGCGGCTACACCCGGACCGAGATGGGTCGCACGCGCCCGCTGCCCGACCTGCACGACCGCAACTTCCAGCGGCGGTCGGCCGCAGAGCGCCAGGCGATGAACGCGGGCATCCAGGGCCTCGCGGCCGACATCTTCAAGGTGGCGCTCGTGAAGCTCGACGGGGCGCTGGAACAGCGGGGCATGCGCAGCCGGCTCGTCCTGCAGGTACACGACGAGGTCGTCGTCGAGGCGGTGCCCGAGGAAGAGGACGCCGTCGCATTGCTCACGGAGGACGCGCTCGCCAACGCCGTCTCCCTGTCGGTTCCCATGGAGGTGACGATGGCCTGGGGGGAGTCGTGGGCCGTCAAGGGGTCGTGACCGTCTCGACGGTCTCCACGCGTCGGCCCTCCGGTGTGGCCCCCGGGGACCTCGACGGCGGCCGCCGGGACGGCGCGGAGGCCATCGGGAACGTCCGGGCCTGCAATTGCGTTACCCTGTGGCACCTGACCGGCGCCGGCGGCCAGGTCCAATTGCTCGAGCACGCGGCCCCGGCGCGGTCGCCGTTCCCCGGACCGGGAGCCGTTCCCGTCGTCGGGGCACAGACGAAAGTGAGCAGTTCGTGATGTCCGACGAGCAAGCCTCTGCCCTTCTCACCGCCCCGCCCCGTCGGGCGGCCCTCTCTGACGAGGTGATGGGTAGCTTCGACGAAGAAGGCACCTACCACCCGCGGGCAATCGTCGAGGACGACTTGTCCGGCCAGTCCCTCGAGGACCTGATGGCTGGCACGATCGTCGAGTTCGAGGACGGCGACCTCGTCGAGGGCACCGTGGTGAAGATCGACCGCGACGAGGTCCTGCTCGACATCGGGTACAAGTCCGAGGGCGTCATCCCCGCCCGCGAGCTCTCCATCCGCAACGACGTCGCCCCCACAGAGATCGTCTCGTTGGGCGACAACGTGGAGGCTCTTGTCCTCCAGAAAGAGGACAAGGAAGGCAGGCTGATCCTGTCGAAGAAGCGCGCGCAGTACGAGCGGGCGTGGTCGACGATCGAGGCCCTGAAGGACACCGACCAGATGGTGAAGGGCCCGGTCATCGAGGTCGTGAAGGGGGGCCTCATCGTCGACATCGGGCTGCGCGGGTTCCTCCCGGCGTCCCTCGTCGAGCTGCGCCGGGTGCGGGAGC
>JBOGGB010000248.1:0-1838 GCA_050743605.1 Acidimicrobiales bacterium | reverse complement strand
GTCGTCGTCGGTGAGCAGCACGCCGAGCTTCGCGTACACCTCGTCGAAGTAGCCGATGCTGTGCTCGACGAGCACTCGCCACTGCCGCAGCGTCTCGGGATCGCCTCGTTGGAGCAGGACCACCCTGCTGCGGCTGCGCTCCTTGAAGCCGTCGTCACTGTCGAACGACGCCCGTGCGGCCTGGTAGAACCCGGTCAGGTCGCCGACGGAGAGCTCGGCGACCGCGCGCTGCTCCCCGACCTCGCCCAGATGCTCGATGAGCATGCCGAAGGGCGTCCCCCAGTCCCCGATGTGGTTCTCGCGCACGACCTCGTGACCCAGGTGTCCGAGCATCCTGCACAGCGCATCGCCGATCACCGTCGAGCGGAGGTGCCCGACATGCATCTCCTTGGCGACATTCGGATGCGAGTATGTGACGACCACCCGCTCGGGGATGCCGCTCCGCTCCACACCCAGCGCGGGGTCGGCGGCCAGCTGCCGGACGCTCCGCTCCACGAACGGCGTGGAGAGGAAGAGGTTCACGAAGCCGGGACCACTGACCTCCACCCGCTCGCAGAGGTCGTCGAGCCGGGCGACGGAGACGACCGAGTCGGCGACCTCCCGGGGTTGCCGACCGAGGTGCCGAGCGAGGGCGAGCGCTCCGTTCGCCTGGAAGTCCGCTCGGTCCGACGGTCGCAGCACCGGGTCGGCCCCCGCTGCCAGCGTGTCGAACGCGGCCTGGAGTCGTTCGGCGAGGAGCACGGCGACGTCCGGCATGACCCATCATCGCGCCGCACCTCGGCACCATCGGGACCAACCCCCGCACGATCGCGCGGCGCGGGGCGCAAGAATGTCTCCATGGCACACCCCGACAGCTTCCGCTCCAGGTCCTCACTCCACCTTGGCGACCGCCGGTTCGACATCTTCCGCCTTTCGGCAGTGCCCGGCTCAGAGGTGCTCCCGTACACCTTGAAGGTCCTCCTCGAGAACCTCCTCCGGCACGAGGACGCAAGCCTGGTCACCGCGGCGGACATCGAGGCGGTGGCGCGATGGGGCGCGGGAGGCGGCGGGGCCGCCGAGCCCAGGGAGATCGCGTTCAGCCCGGAGCGCGTCCTGATGCAGGACTTCACCGGGGTGCCGGCGGTCGTGGACCTGGCCGCCATGCGCGACGCCCTCCGCGCACTCGGCGGCGATCCCGGACGCGTGGACCCGCGCGTCCCCTGCGAGCTGGTCATCGACCACTCGGTCATCGCCGAGCGATCGGGGGGGCCCGACGCGTTCGAGGCGAACGTCGAGATCGAGTACGAACGGAACCTCGAGCGCTACCAGGTGCTGCGCTGGGCCCAGCAGTCCTTCGACCGGTTCCAGGTCGTACCTCCGGGCACCGGCATCTGCCACCAGGTCAACCTCGAGTACCTCGCCCGGGTCGTCTTCGAGACCGAGGACGGAGAGGCGTTCCCCGACACCATCGTCGGGACGGACTCGCACACGACGATGGTCAACGGGCTCGGTGTCCTCGGCTGGGGCGTGGGAGGCATCGAAGCCGAGGCCGCGATGCTCGGTCAGCCGCTCTCCATGCTGGTGCCCCCGGTCGTGGGCCTCCACCTGCACGGCGAACTGCCCGAAGGCACCACGGCGACTGATCTCGTGCTCACGATCACCGAGTTGCTGCGACGTCACGGGGTCGTGGGGAAGTTCGTCGAGGCGTACGGCCCGGGCGTCCCGTCGCTGCCGGTCGAGAACCGCGCCACCATCGGCAACATGTCGCCCGAGTACGGCGCGACGTGCACCGTCTTCCCGGTCGACCAGGCGACGATCGACTACCTGCGGTTCACGGGCCGGAGCGAGGACCACCTCGC
>JBOGGB010000247.1:0-2219 GCA_050743605.1 Acidimicrobiales bacterium | reverse complement strand
GGCGGACGCGGCGGGCAGGGCGCAAATGGCGGCCTTTGGGCGCGGCGGCGCGGGCGCCTCTCGGCTCGGTCGAGGGCTCGATGTCCGCTCAGCCGGCCGACGACACGAGCTCCACGAAGCGCTCCGTGTCGACGTTGCCGCCCGACAGGACGACCCCGACCCGGCGAGCCCCCGGGACGGTCTCGGCGATGCGCCCGGCCAGGACGGCCGCGAGGCCCGAAGCCCCGCTGGGCTCCACGACGAGCTTCAACCGGTCGAACGCGAAGCGCATGGCTCCGATTATCTCGGCGTCGCTCACCAAGACGATGCCGTGGACGAGCCGGCGGACGATCGAGAACGTGAGCTCACCGGGGACCTGCACCGCCTGCCCGTCGGCGATGGTCTGCGGCAGGGGAACCTCCACCCGCTCGCCCGCTTCGAGAGAGCGCTTCGTGTCGTCGCCGGTCGCCGGCTCGACCCCGACCACCCGCAGTCCGGGGCACATCGCCGCCGCGATCGTCGCGCAGCCCGCGACGAGCCCTCCCCCGCCGACCGGCACGACGAGCACCTCAAGGTCGGGGACCTCGCTCAGGAGCTCGAGCGCGACCGTGCCCTGGCCGGCGATCACGTGCGGATGCTCGTAGGGAGGGACGAGCACCATGCCCCGCTCCGTCGCCACCTTCGCCGCGATCGCCGCTCGGTCTGCCTGCGCGCGGTCGTAGGTGACGATCTCGGCGCCGTAGGCGGTCACCGCCGCAGCCTTCGAGCCGGGGGCGTCCTCGGGCATCACGACGACCGCGCGCGTGCCGAGCTCGCGCGCGGCGAGCGCCACGGCCTGGCCGTGATTGCCGGACGAGTAGGTCACGATCCCCGGCGCGAGCCGGTCGGCAGGGAGGCGAGACGCGGCGTTGTAAGCGCCGCGGAACTTGAAGGCACCTACGCGCTGGAGGTTCTCGCACTTGAGGAACACCGTGAACCCGCAGAGGCCGTCGAGGGTGCGCGATCGCGCGACCGGCGTGCGATGGGCGACGCCGTCGAGGCGGGACGCGGCGTCGCGGACGTCGTCTGCGGTCACCGGTGTGGCCACGGAAGTCACAGAGACGGTCTAGCCGGGGTCAGCCCGAGTGGCGTCACGAGCGTCAGGCCGGGGGCTTGCCCGTCGGGCGGTGTCACACTGGCTCGGTGAGCACCGGGAGGAAGGAGGGTCGGCGCGGGCCCGCGGGCAGACCCCCGGGAAGCATCCTGGGCGCGCCCGACGGCAGGCCAATCGGCGTGCCCCTGGACCTTGACCTGGGCCAGCGTCTGGACCCGAAGACCGCCCGCCGGTTCCTCCGGGTCGCCCTCGACGAGGCCCGCGCGGGGGTCGCCGAGGGCGGCATCCCCATCGGCGCCGCCATGTTCCGGCGTGACGGGTCGCTGCTCGGCAGCGGGCACAACCGGCGCGTCCAAGACGGGGACCCTTCGGTCCACGCCGAGACCGCGGCGTTCCGGGCTGCCGGCAGGAGGCGCGACTACCCGACATGCGTCATGGTCTCCACCCTGTCGCCCTGCTGGTACTGCACCGGACTGGTGCGGCAGTTCGGGATCGGCGCCCTCGTGGTCGGCGAGTCGAGAACCTTTACCGGCGGCCACGAGTGGCTCGCCGAGCACGGCGTCGAGGTGGTCGTGCTCGACGACCCCGAATGCGCCTCGCTCCTCGGGGACTTCGTCACGCGGCACCCTGCGCTGTGGCACGAGGACATCGGCGTCGAGGACTGATCGCGCCCGGCGCCGCTCATCCGCCCAGGAGCCCCATCCCCGGGGGGAACGAGTGGAGCGAACGGCAACCCTGTGCGGTGACCACCACGAGCTCACCGGTCTGCACGCCGGCCATGTCGCCGGGGCTGACCACGTTCGGCTGGAGGACCAGCATCATCCCCTCGCGCACCTCGAAGGCGTCGTGCGCGGCCTCGCGGCCTCCCCCCGGGACGACCGGGGGGAGGTACCCTCCGACGGACCCGTGCACGAGGTCGTCGCAGGTGGCGTACCCCTCGCGCTCGACGACGCTGCCGGCTTCACGCAGGTCGGCGCCCGTCGCCCCGGGACGCAGCGCCTTCGCCAGCGCCTCGAACGCGCCCTGCGCGACGTCGTGCAGCGACCGGTAGCACGCGGTCGGCCCCTCGCCCACGGTAAAGGTGCGCAGCAGCCGACCCGGGTAGCCCCACCAGCTGGCGCCGATCTCGCACACGAGCACGTCGCCC
>JBOGGB010000246.1:0-9098 GCA_050743605.1 Acidimicrobiales bacterium | reverse complement strand
CTCCTTCTCAGCGCGTCACATCCGGAACCGACAGGAGCCTTCCCTTGGACCGGGGGACGGGGAGGAGTGAAGCGAATCACGAGCCGCGCTGTCACCTGTTGGAAGGCTGCCAATCCCGCGTCGTGTGGGAGGAGGTGCAGTCGCTGGATCGCGTGGTCTCCTCGGTGGAGCCGAAGAGCTGCTCTGCTTGCAGCCACTTGTGCGCTCGTGGTCGGAGCATCGATCGCGTCTTCGCCGTCTGAAGCCAGTGCTGGGCGGAGGCGGCGACTGCCGATGGCCGCCGTTTCCCTGGCCTATGCCGGCGCTCCGGCATCGCGGTGCGCCTCGAGCGTGTCGAACCGTCTCGCCTCGACCGGCGGTGCCGTCCAGCTGATCATCGTCGAGAGCTCTGGGTACGCGACGTCCCACGCAGACGTTTCCGCGTGGCGGCGGCACGGGTCGTGCTGGTCCCTCGTTCTCGGGCCCTGGAAGGGCCGTATCGGGGGGCGCGGGTTCTCCGATCACAAGAGAGAAGGGGACGACACCACGCCGACCGGCGCGTACCACATCGGTCGGGTGATGTACGGCAACGGCCCGAACCCGGGCGTGAGGTACGAGTACCGGAGGCTGAGGTGCGGCGACTGGTGGGACGAGACACCTGGGTCTCCGCAGTACAACAGGTTCGAGCACGTGCCCTGTGGGAGGACGCCACCCTTCGGCGGGGACAGCGAGGCGCTCTGGGAAGAGACGACCGCGTACCCGAGCCTCGCGGTGATCGACTACAACACTGCGCCCGTGGTCCCGGGGGCGGGTTCGGCCATCTTCCTCCATGCGACAATCGGCAGCGCGACCGAAGGGTGCGTGTCGCTCCCCCTCTCGGAGCTGGACATGCTCCTGCGCTGGCTGGACCCGGCGCCCGAGCCACTCATCGTGATGGGCCCTGCCAGTGAGATCGAGAAGTTCTGACCGGCCGCCCGAGCCGCTGGGCCCCACGCGGCACCAGCCTGCCCGCTCGGGTCAGCGGTGTGCCGCCTTGTAGGCCGACTCGGACGCCGCGACGTCGGCGAGGAGGTTGCCGAGCGTCAAGTTCACGTCGTCAGCGTGGTAGCCGAATCCGGGCCCGCCGGCTGTCGCTTGGACCACCGGGCGCCCTGTCCCCTTCCTGTGGTCCACCTGCAACCAGGTCACTCCGCCTGTCTGTGCGCAATGGGCGCGGTAGAGACCCGGAAAGGTGACCCACGTGGTGGAGGGTGCAGGCGACAGCGTGGAGACTTGCGCACCCACGAAGTATGGGTCGAGCGAACCGGTTCCCCCCGACAGTGCCGCGGGGTTCGTGCACGCGACCCGCTGGCCTCGGGCCGTAGTCTCGCCAGCCTGGATGCTCACCCCTTTCCCCGGCGTGCCGAACGGGGAGTCCTTGGGTGGCTTCGAGGGGAAGCTCGACCACGCGATCGCGCAGCCGGTCTCGCCGGTCATCGTGCACAGCGGGACGTGCTCGAAGGTGGCGCCTTCCGTCCGTCCAACGGGAACCTGCAGGTTGCCCCCGGCCAAGATGGCGAGGACCAAGCGCTTCCTCAGGCTTGGATGAGGGTCGATCTCCTGGCGAATGAGGCGGATGAGCAGCGCTGCACCCTGCGAGTGTCCGATGAGTACGATCGGCCGATCCTGCGCGTCGTGGGCGACGAAGTCCTTCCACCCCTCGAGGAGGCTGTCGTACGCGGTAAGGACGGCGTGGCGCGGCAGACCGGCGATCCCGGACTTCTCGATGTCGCCTCCCGTCGTCTGCCGGTACATCGGCGCCCAGACCTCGCAGAGCTGAGAGAACGGTGACGCCTCGACGATCGCGACGTCGCGTTCGATGGGTTGGACGACAAGGTTTGCATTCTCGCCATGCTCGCTGCTCACCGTGGGATAGACGTAGAAGCAGTCGAACGGAGACCCCGTCGTGCCGGACGGGTTCTCCACGGTGCGCTTCCCCTGCGCCGCGATCGAGGTGGTCGCGAACGGGACGGTGCATGGGTCGTGTGCCAGCCCCGGTCGGCACAGCCACACAGTGGTGTGACCTTGCGCGTGGGCGCGATACATCGAAGCCCCCACGACTCCGACTGCGCCGAGCGGGACCGCCGCGATCGTGAGGGCGCTCGCGGCGAGCGCTGCGACGGCGATGCGCCGAGCGGACGTCACGGTCACGTCGAGCCACGACTCCGCGGCGTCCCTCTTGACGGCAACGACCGGTCGACGCGCCTCGGGGCTGGGCACCGCGATGGGCACCGGGTTGGGCATCGCACTTCCCCTCTCCGCCTAGGCCCGCAGCAGGACCTGACGATCCCAAATCGGAACGAGTGTAGCTGCAGGACCGGTCACTCCCTCCGGTGCGATCGATCCCCGACAGGGCTCTACCCCGTGATCGCGGCGCCCGACTGAGGGTCGAAGAATTGCATTCGGTCAACGTCGACGTGAAGCGCGCCCTGGTCCCGGGCTGCATCGACGCCCTCGGGTCCACCCGGGCGACCCCCTCTCCACGTTTCACGAGCCCTTCGGCGTCCTGCTCGTGAGCACCTTCGGCGTGAACCCGCTCGGCGTCGATCGTGAAGTGCACCAAGAGCTCGCTGCCGAGCGCCTCGACCAGGCGCGAGGCGGATGGGGAAATCGGGCGGGGTTCCATGCGATCAGAGTCGGTCACCAAGATGAGGCACTTGCGACCAAGGTGGAAGTGTTCGATAATTCCCCGATCGGCGGCAAGATCGCCGTTCGCAAGAAGGGGGGCGGCATGTCTGACGCGCGTGCGGCGACCGGAGCTCCCTTCCGACCTCCGGGCCCAGGGACCTGGATGCTCGATCCGGTCCACTTCCCTCGCCCGGTGACCCAGTACTGGGCGGAGACTCATCCCGAGCCGTTCGGAGCCGGCACCGCCGACTTCGCTCGCTACTTCGGGATGCTCATCGGGGGGATGAAGACGGCTTACGTGAACGGGTTCTGCTACAACCAGATCCAGCCCGTCCCCCCAGAGGAGGTGCCGACGCGGATCGGACGCGCCGAGGTTGTCCTGCGCGACAAGCTCTGGCGTGAACAAGTTCGGGACTGGGAGGTGGACCTGAAACCAGCCTCCGTCGCGGCACACAGGGCGATCCAGGCGGTCGACCCTGATGCGCTGTCCGACGACGAGCTGGTCACCTATCTCGTGCGGTGCCGGGACCACCACGCTGCCATGACGTTCCAGCACATGCGGCTCTCGGCATCTGCCTTGGTCCCGACGGCCCTTTTCCTCGTGCAGGGAAGCGAGTGGACGAGCCGGTCGCCGGCGGAGTTGTTGACCCTCACTAGCGGCTCGGCTCCGGTCTCCGCTGGGAGCTCTGACGAGTTCGCGCAGTTGCTCGCCGCGCTTCGATCGGACCCGTCCGCCCGGAAGCTCCTGGAATCCGACGACGACCCCACCAAGGTCCTCTCGGAACTGCGGACTCTTCCGGGGGAGGCCGGCCCTGCAGCGGCGGGATACCTCGACCTCGTCGGCTGCCGTCCACTGGACGGGTTCGACATCTCCGAGGCCTGCGCCCTCGAGCTCCCCGACGCGCTCCTTCGCGCGATCCGTGGTGCGGTCCAGCGGCCAGATCCTGACCACCACGACCTTGACGCCCGGATCGCCGAGATCCGAAACAGCGTCTCCGAGGAGCATCGGGCCGATTTTGACGAGCTGCTCGGCGAGGCCCGGCTCACCCACCATCTGCGTGACGAGCGGGGGATCTACAGCGACATCTGGGCTGTGGGCCTCGTGAGGAGAGCTGCGCTCGCGGCAGGGAGGCGGCTCGTCGCGCGGGGGCGTCTGGACGAAGCCGAGCACATGGTCGACGCCGGCCTCGACGAGATGTGCACGCTCATCACGACATCCGAAGGACCGCCGGCCGACGAGCTCGCAGCTCGCGCCAAGTACCGCGCAACCCATACCGCCAAGGAGGCGCCGCCACTCCTCGGCCCGCCCCCCGAGCCTCCGCCCGACCCCTCCAGCCTGCCCCCCGCGGCGGCGCGCCTCATGGGCGCGATGGCCGTGAGCATGGAGATGATGTTCGAAGCCGCAGAGGCGGAGCACGAAGAGCAGTTGCTGCGCGGACTCGGAGCGAGCCCGGGCATCTACGAAGGGCCCGCGCGCCTCGTCTCCGGCCCAGCGGAGTTCGACCGGATCGTCGAGGGGGACGTGCTCGTCACCCAGGCGACGTCGGAGGCGTTCAACATCCTCCTGCCGCTTCTCGGGGCACTCGTGACCGACAGCGGCGGGCTCCTGTCGCACTCGGCCATCGTGGCGCGCGAGTACGGAATCCCTGGAGTCGTGGGCACCCGCGACGCGACCGAGCGGATCCCTGACGGCGCGCAGGTGCGGGTGAACGGCACCGCAGGAGAAGTGGCCGTCGTCAGATGAGGTGGATCGTCCCGCTGTCGGAGGCTCGGGGGACCGCACACTTCGGATCGAAGGCGGTGGGGCTCGGTGCGGCGCTACGGGCCGGCCTCCCGGTCCCAGACGGGATCGCCCTCTCCGGGTCGGCCGTCGAGGCGGTCGCGACCAACGAGCGAGCAGTGATCGAAGAGGTCACGAAGGCGTCCGCATCCCTTGCGGCACCGTTGGCAGCGCGCTCGTCCGCTGCCGACGAGGATGGCGCAGACGCGAGCTTTGCCGGGCAGCACGTAACCCTGCTCAATGTCGCATCTGTCGAGGCGCTCGTGCCAGCTCTGCACGAGATCTGGTGGTCGGCCAACTCGGACTCTGCCATCTCCTACCGTCAACGTGTGGGGCTCGTCACCCGTCCCAGCGTTGGAGTCATTGTCCAGTCACTGCTCGACCCCGAGGTTGCTGGCGTGATGTTCACCTGCAACCCGATGAGCGGCGCTTGCGAACGCCTGATCGAATCCAGTTGGGGGCTTGGCGAGGCAGTGGTAGCAGGTCTCGTGATCCCTGACCACTTCGTGCTCGACGCGACAGGCAACGTGCTGCAGCGCACTGCTGGCCGGAAGCAGGTCGCCATCCGACCGTCGCCGAAGGGGGGCACGGTTGAAGAGGTCGTGCACGAAGAGCTCGTCGAGCAGCTCTGCCTGGACGACGTGCAGCTTGCCGAGCTGGGCCGGCTCGCCACTCGCTGTGAAGAGGTTTACGGCCCTGGTCGTGATATCGAGTGGGCATTCTCCGACGGGCAGCTGTACCTGCTGCAGTGCCGCGCGGTAACCACGATCGCATCGATTCCCGGCCCGAACGGGGCTCGCAAGCCCAGCGCGCCGCCACCGAAGGAGACTGCAAACGCGCTCAAGCCTATCCCGCTCTTCGCCGAGCTCGATGACGGTGAGCGAGAGCAGGTCGCACGCCTGTTCAGGGAACGTCGCTTCTCCAGCGGCGAGACCGTGATCCGAGAGGGGTCGGCGGGTGCGGCGTTCTTCCTGATCGAATCCGGCAGCCTGACGGTCCTCGTCGGCGGCGAAGAGCGCGCGAAGCTCAGCGAGGGGGACTGGTTCGGAGAGATCGCCCTCATCGACGAAGGCCCGAGGTCGGCGACGGTGGTCGCAACGACGGACGTCGTCTGCGAGGGCGTCACGATCTGGGACTTTCGCCCACTCGTCGAGGCCAACGGCGTGCTCGGCTGGAAGCTGCTCCAGACGATGGTGAAGCGCCTGCGCGCTGCAGAGGGAGCCCGGTCGTCGTAGCGTCGCGCTCCCGGAACCGGACGACTCGACAGGCATTACCCGGTCCAGGACGGGGTTCGTCATGAGGCAGACTCGCTGCATGAGCCACGGGGTGACGCGGGTGACGCGGGTGACGACGCGAACCACACCGTGGCCGGGGCGGCGGCAGCATGTGCAGGGAGCACCGCGCTGACCTCCGAGAACGCTGCCGTGAGCGCCGCCGATCCGGCCGTCTCCTTCTGCAACGTATCTGTCGTACGCGGCGGGCGATCGATCCTCGACTCGGTCGATTGGGAAGTCGGATCCACGGGCCGCTGGGTCGTGCTCGGACCCAACGGCTCTGGCAAGACGACTCTCCTTCAGATCGCCGGGGGTCGGCTCATGCCGAGCCGGGGGTCGGTCTCGGTCCTCGGTTCGCGTTTCGGCCGGAGCGACCTGCGGACGATGCGTGGCAGGGTCTCCTTGGTGAGCGCCGCGACAGTGCGCGCGCTTCGTCCCTTCCTCACCTCTCGCGAGGTGGTCGTGACCGGACGCGACGGCGCCCTGCTCCCTGTTCGACGCCGTTACACCGACGAGGACTGGGCAGAGGTCGACGACGTCCTCCGGCGCGTGGTGGGCTTCGACGCGGTGCGGCTACGGGACGCACCCTTCGGCCTGCTCTCCGAGGGCGAGCGGCAGCAGGTGTTGATCGCCCGGTCGCTCATGGCCGCGGCCGAGCTCATCCTGCTCGACGAGCCCGCGTCCGGTCTCGATCTCGGAGCGCGAGAGCGACTCGTCACGCGCATGGGGGCCCTGGCATCCGATCAGCGCGTGCCGGCGATGGTGCTCGTCACTCATCATCTGGAGGAGGTGCCCCCCGGGTTCACCCACGGGCTCCTCATCGCCGAGGGTCGAGTGCTCGCCGCGGGACGGCTCGAGGAGGTGCTGACCGCACAGCTGGTGTCGGCGTGCTTTGGCATTCCCGTCCACGTCGAGCAGAACGACGGGCGGTGGTGGGCGCACTCGCGCGGCTGAACAGCTGGACCGCCTACCCCAGATCTGGGTGTCGGTGGGACTGAGCAGACTTCGGACGAGGCGCTAAAGAATTAGCCTGGGGGTGGAGCTAATTTGGGAGGTCGATGACAATGGCCGAGCTTGACCGCGACAGCGGAGACTTGGTGGTGAAGCTCAGCACGGTGGAGAAGGCCGAGGCGGTGCACGGCGATATTCGCGTACCAATCGCGGCGGTGCGAAGTGTCGAGGTCGTCGAGGACGCCCTACATGCCGTGAGCGCCTTCACGAAATCGATCGGGGCATCCTTTCCTGGTCGCTTCGTGATCGGAACCTTTCATACAGACGGCACCACGTTCGCCGTGGTTCACCACGGCACTCCCCGTGGCATACGAGTGAGGTTGGAGGGAGCGAACTTCGACCAGCTCCTCGTAGGATGCGACGACCCCGAGGGGACCGTACAGCGGCTTGACATAGTCGCTTCGGCAGGTTCGTAGGAACGAGGCGCACGCGGGCGAGGCGCGTGAAAGAAGCGGCTGTGCGCGCATCCGTCAGAGCCGAGAACCATCGGCGAGCTCCAAGTCCTGCTCGATGCTTCGTCGAGCTTTGCCCCCTCGTTGGCATGCTGCCCTCCTAACCGGACAGCACCGCCAAACCCAGTATTCCGACTCCACAGAAGCCGGGGCAGAACCAGCTCCCGACGTCGCACGACGCCCCGGCAGGAGCCGGGCCAGTCCTCCGACTGGCAGTACGGCTGAGACAGTGGTTGGCGTTCGGCCGATCGGACCGCGGCCAGTCGCTTTGCTGACGCGACCGCGTTGGCCGAACCATTTCCGGATTTGCTGACCACCGAGGCAGGAGCCGGAACGGCACTATGATGACCTGCGTCGGCAGGTCGCGATCCCCCCGCCTCGTGCCCGACATCCGACACCCGTCGAGGAGGTGTCCCCATGCTCACGCGCGAGGACAACGAGATCCTGACGAGAGTTGGTCCGGGCACGCTCATGGGCAACCTCCTGCGCCGCTACTGGCTGCCCGCCTGCCTGAGCTGTGAGATCTCCGAGCCGGACTGCACGCCGCTGCGCGTCCGCCTCCTCGGCGAGGACTTAGTGGCGTTCAGGGACACGCGGGGCCAAGTGGGGCTGCTCGAGGAGCATTGCCCGCACCGGGGCGCCTCGCTCTTCTTCGGCCGCAACGAGGAGTGCGGGCTTCGCTGCGTCTACCACGGCTGGAAGTTCGATACGACCGGCCAGTGTGTCGATCAACGCAGCGAGCGTCGCAGCTTCGCACACCGGATCCGGACCACGGCCTACCCCGTGCACGAGTCGGGCGGGATTCTGTGGGCTTACCTCGGGCCCCCGGCGACGATGACGCCCTTCAGAGACGCTGGCACGGACGCGCTCGAGCCCGAGCAGTGGACGGCCAACAAGGAGATCGTGGGCTGCAACTGGGTCCAGAGCATGGACGGCGACGTCGATACGGCCCACATCTCGAACCTGCATCAGTACAACGCGATCGACGACCTGCCCGACGACGGAACGGACCGGCCGGGCTACCCCTCGCACTTCATGTCGATGAAACTCTGGCGCCATGACCCGAGGTCGCTGATCGAGATCGAGGAGACGTGGCACGGATTCCGCTACGCCGGCATCCGCGAAACCCCAAACGGCCACCGCCACGCTCGGATTACGGCATACCTCTTCCCGTCGACGACGATGATCGGCTTCGTCCCGTTCACCACCCGCCAAATCGCGGTGGTACCGGCGGACGACGAGCACACCTACCGATACAACTTCGACACCCTCCCACCGGAGCGGCGCCCAGACCTCGGCGGTGCGGCGTTCTTCAACGCTCCGGGGTACCCCTTCGAGATGCTCCCCCCGAGAGGGGTCGTGCGGCGCACGCACCGGCTCGACAACGACTACCTGATCGACCGGCAAGCTCAGCGCCGCGCCACGTACACCGGCATCTCGGACTTCCGTAGCCACGACATGATGGCCACCGAGACCGCCGGACGGATCTTCGACCGGACCCGGGAGCACTTGGGCAGCGGCGACCGCGCCGTCGTGAGGATGCACAAGCTCCTCATCGACGCCGCCAAGGGCCTCGCCGCTGGCAGGGAGCCCCCTGTGCTCGCCGGAGCCGGTGACTTCCGGAGCATCCACGGCGCCGAGAAGATCCTGGAGCCCCACGAAGACTGGCGCTTGCTCGGGACCAACGACGATCCGACGGTCCAACAGGCCGGCTTCAGCTCCGCTGTGTTGACAACGGCGCGGCCCGACTGAACTAGGAAGCTATTGCGAAGCTATTGCCGGCGAAGCCGGCACGAATGAGTCAAGTTTTCAGGCGGCGAGAGCGCACTGTTTGACGAGCTCGTCGATGGTGTCGTCGAGCCTGTCGAACTGACGACGGATCGGCGTGGGGACGGCGCCTGGGTCGAAGGTGTGGGCGAGGCCCTGGCGGAGCAG
>JBOGGB010000245.1:0-8359 GCA_050743605.1 Acidimicrobiales bacterium | reverse complement strand
GAATGGATCACGGAGCGGCCCACCATCTACACAACAGCGGCACACAAGACAGTGCTGGCAACGCTCGCGGACTACGGTTCGACGCGGTTCGACGACCTCTCGTCGTCGGCGGGCGGTGGCGCGTCCGGGCCGCCCGGGAGCCTCACACCGGTGCGAATGGAGAGCGGCGGCGACGTGATCTCCGCTCCCGGGCCGCTCTCCGCGGCAGCCTCCTCCACAGGTGGGACCTTCACCGACTCGTACCTCTCGGTGCCAGCCCGCGTCTTCGGAGCCACGGCCGACGGCACGGCTGCGGCCGCGCTCGAGCACCAGTTCACATTCCGCGTGGGTGTCTGTCCTTCCTCCCCGACATCGGGGAGGGCGGTCGTCCTCGCGACGGACAGGACCTATCCCGACGCGCTCGCGAGCGCCTACCTGGCAAGCTTCCTGGCCACGGGCACGCTGCTCACCTCACCGACGTCCCTCTCGGCGACAACGCTCGAAGCGCTGCGCGACGAGGGCATTACGCATGTCTACGTAGTAGGTGGCCCTCTCGCCGTCAGCACATCAGTGGTCTTCGAGCTCGAGGACGCCTCGGCCTACACGTGCGGAGGCGCATCCGTGGTGCCCGGGACAGCGAAGGTGCAGGTGACCCGTGTCGCGGGGACCACCGCGCTCGACACCGCGCTCGACATCGCGGAGACCCCGGGCGCGGCTCCCGGGCGCGTCGACGTGGCTGGCGCCTATGCGGGCGTCGACGAGTCGGGTGGAGACGGGACGTACAACGCCACGGCGGGCAGCGCGTCCAGGTCCGCCCCGTCAGGTCCGCTCACCACGGCGATCTTGGCGACTGGGGCGGGCTTCCAGGATGCCGAGGCGGCCAGCGCCCTGTCCTACGCCGATCACCTGCCGGTTCTTCTCACCGCCCCGTCGACCCTGTCCCCCCAGGCCCTCACCGCCCTCGAGGCGCTCCACGTCCAGCAGGTCATCGTCATGGGGGGCGAGCTGGCAGTCTCCGATGCCGTGGTGAGTTCCCTCGAAGCGGAAGGCCTCTCGGTACTGCGAGTCGCGGGCGCCGATGACACGGAGACGGCGATCGAGCTGGCCAGGCTCGAGCTCGCTCCGTCGCCGCAGTACGAAGGCCTCGGGTGGGTCGGCACCGGGGCGCTCACTGTGGCGAGGGGGGACTTCTACAGCGACGGGCTCGCAGGCGCCATCCTCGCCGCGGACGGTCCGAGCGACGCGGAACCCGAGCCGCTTCTGCTCACCGCGAGCCCGACGAGCATGGGGAGCTACTTGCCGGCGTTCCTCGCGGCTGCCGGCATCACAGGTCTGGGCGGGAAGCGGGTCACCACGTTCACGATCCTTGGCGGCCCGCTGGCGGTGAGCCAGTCGGTGACGAACACAATGGTCGTGGCGCTGCTCGGGCCGTAGCCGCGGTCGCAGCGGAGCTCCCGGCCCGGCACGCGGGCACCCGGTCGCCGACCGCTCGCACCTCGTCGCTCCGCATGACACGATGTCGTGACGAGCCCTGGGCGTGCGGGCTCGATGCGGCCCACCCGGTGCCGGGGCGACCGCAGGACTGGAGGCACGATGCTGGTCAGCACGATGAACGACATCCCCGGCTTCGAGATCACCGAGGTGCTGGGCGAGGTCTTCGGGCTCACGGTTCGGTCGCGCAACATCGGGTCGCAGATCGGCGCAGGGTTCAAGGCTCTCGCCGGTGGCGAGCTGAAGGGGATGACCAAGAACCTCGTCACGAGCCGCGAGGAGGTCATGGCGCGGATGGTCGAATCGGCCGCGCAGAAAGGTGCCGACGCGGTCGTCGCGTTTCGCTTCGACACCTCGGAGATGGGGGGCAACTGGACCGAGATCTGCGCGTACGGAACCGCGGTGAGGACCGCCCCGAGAACCTGAGCTCGGCTCCCGTGCGACGGGCCGCCGGTCAGCATGGACTCAGCCTGCAGGGATCACCCCGATGAGCTCGAGGATGCGAGCCGGCGGCAGGTGCTGCTCGGTGACCCGGACGCCGAAGGGCGCGAGGGCGTCCTCTATCGCGTTGCAGACGGTGGGCGGAGCGATGATCATGCCGCCCTCACCCACCCCCCGGAAGTTCACGTCGGCGTCGAGGGGGACGGACTCCAGATGCTCGATCTCGATGCGCGGGATCTCGCACGCGGTGGGGAGGAGATAGTCCATGAACGTGCTCGACAGGTACTGGCCGCTCTCCGAGTCGTACGCCGAGCGCTCGAGCAGGACGCTGCCGATGCCCTGTGCGACTCCTCCGCGCACCTGCCCCTCCACGATCGCCGGATTGATCAGCGTGCCGCAGTCCTCTGCGACCACGTAACGCTCGAGGCGGACCTGGCCGGTGTCCCCGTCCACTTCCACGACGGCGGCGTGCGAGCCGCCTGACCAGCCGCCCTCACCTCCGTCGAAGGAAGTGCTGACCTCGATGTCGCCGCAGAGCGACGGGGGGAGCTTCCCGGGAGCCCGTGCGGACCGTGCCAGCTCGGCCAGGCTCATGGCAGACGCCGGTACCCCGCGCACCGCGACGGTCCCGTCGGCCAGCTCGATGTCCTCGACACCGGCCTCGAAGAGATGCGACGCGATCTCCTTCACTCTGGCCTTCAGCGCCCGGGCGCCGTGCAGCGATGCGCCTCCTGCCATCGTCGCCGCACGGCTGCCGCCGGTGCCGAAGCCCATGGGGACGCGGTCGGAGTCTCCGACCACGACTCGAACCTGGTCGAACGGCACGCCGAACTCGTCTGCGGCGATCTGGGCGAACGTGGTCTGGTGGCTCTGGCCGTGGGGCATCTGCGAGGTGAAGACGGTCACCGTACCGTCCTCTGTGAGGCGGAGACGGATCTGCTCGGGTCCCATGATGCCTCCACCGCCCTTGCCCTCCAGCGGGCCCGGTGCAGGCTCGATGTACGTCGCGAGGCCCAGGCCCAGGTATCGCCCCTGCGTGCGGGCCTCGGCCTGCATACGGCGGAAGGTGGGCAGGTCGACCTTTCTGGCGATCGCCTCGAGCGACTCCTTCGCCGTCACCCCTGCCAGGCTGCGGCCCGTCACCATCCGGAGGGGCGGGACCTCGCGCGTGGCGACGTTGCGGAGACGGACCTGGAGCGGCTCCATCCCGAGCTCCTTGGCGATCAGGTCGATGAGGCGCTCCCGCACCCAGGTCTCGGAAGCCCACGGGCCACGGTAGGCGACATAGCTGGCCTTGTTCGTGATCACCGCGGTCCACTGGAACGAGAGCGCCTCGACCCGGTACGGCCCTGGGATCATGGTCTTCACCAGCTCGGGGAGCATTGCACCCATACCCGGGTAGGCGCCCGTGTCGATGGTCATCTGGACCCGCAGCCCGAGGATGTCACCGTCGTTCGTGACCGCCGCCTCCACCGAGAAGCTCTCCTCCCGGGCTTGGCCCGCGAAGGTCAGGTGCTCCGGGCGATCCTCGATCCATCGGACGGGGCGGCCGAGACTGCGGGACGCGGCGGCGCAGGCGACGTCCTCCCGGTATGCGCCGAGCTTGAGCCCGAACGATCCGCCGATGTCGCCCGCCAGGACTCGCACCTTCTCTGGAGGGAGGCCGAGCGCCGTGGAGAGCGTCGTGCGCACGATGTGGACCCCTTGGGTGGCGGAGTGCACGGTGAGCTCGCCTGAACCCGCGTCGAAGCTGCACACGACCCCGCGGCATTCCATCGGCACGTTCTGATGCCGGTGCTGGCTCAGCTCGGCCCGCACGACGCGCTCCGCCCGGGTGAAGGCACCCTCGACGTCGCCGAAGGTGGAGATAGGAGAGCGGACCAGCACGTTCCCGCCCAGGTCCTCGAAGATCGGCGGGTTCCGCGAGTCCTGCGCTCCCTCGGGGGTCATGACGGCAGGCAGCTCCTCGTAGTCGACCTCCACCAGCTCACAGGCGTCTTCGGCCAGATAGCGGCTCTCGGCCACCACGAGGACGACCGGATCGCCCACGACTCGCACCTTGTCGGTGGCCAAGGTGGTGAACATCGGCACCGGCGCGCCCCCCGCGAACATCGCGGCGATGCCTGGGCCGGGCACGAGCAGCCGCTCGAGCTCTTCGCCGGTGAGCACGAGCGCGACCCCGGGCGCCTGCCGGGCCGCCTCCACGTCGACCCGCGTGACGCGGGCGTGGGCGACCGGGCTGCGCACGAAGGCGGCGTGCAGCATGCCGGGCAGGCGGATGTCGTCGACGTAGCGGCCCGTCCCGGTCAGGATCCGGGGATCTTCGGAGCGTTTGATGCTGGCTCCGGTGTACCTCTCGGCGATGTGCTGCATGCGAGGGTGTCCTCCCGTGTCGATCCGTCGCCCCTATCGGGGGGAGGCGGCATCGGCGGCGGCGCGAAGGACGCCGTCGACAATGCTCTCGTAACCGGTACACCGACAGATGTTGCCGGACAGCGCTTCGCGCACCTCTACCTCGGTGGGGTGCGGGTTGTCCGCGAGCATGGCGGTGATCTGCATGAGGAAGCCCGGCGTGCAAAAGCCGCACTGGAAGCCGTGCTCCTCCCACATGGCGAGCTGGAGACCGTTCATCTCGCCGCCCTCGGCCAGCCCCTCCACCGTCGTCACGTGGGCGCCGCGCGCCTGCACGGCGAGCATGAGGCAGGATCGCGCCGGCGCGCCGTCGACCAGAACGGTGCAAGCGCCGCAGACGCCGTGCTCGCAGCCCAGATGGGTCCCGGTGAGCCCGAGCTCCTCCCGCAGGAAGTCCGCCAGCGTCTTGCGAGCCTCTACCGATCCACGCTGCGAGGTGCCGTTGACGGTGAGCTCGACGTCGAACGTCTCGAACGTGGTCATGCCGCCCCCCTTGCTCGCTGCGTCGCCAGCTTCAAGGTCCGCAGCGCCAGGATGCCGGCGACGTGACGCCGGTAGGCCGAAGAGCCGTGGACGTCGGACGGCGGCGAGAGCTGCGCGGTCGACTGGTGCGCCGCGCCGGCGAACGCCTCGTCGGTGGGCTCCACCCCTGCCAACAGCTGCTCGGCATCGTGCAGTCGGACTGGGGTGTCGCTGACGCCGGCCAGCGCCACGCGGGCCTCCACGATAAGTCCGGTGTGCTCGTCGAGGTCAACCATCGCCGCGGCGCCGACCACTGCGAAGTCGCCGTGACGGCGGGCGACCTCCTCGACGGCCCAGCCGGCTCCCGGGGAGCCGGGGGGGATCCGGACCGACGTGAGGAGCTCGTCCGGCTCGAGTGCCGTGGTGAAGTACCCGGTGAAGAAGTCGGTCGCACGGATGCACCGCGCCCCCCTGGCGCGGCTCATGGCGACCAGCTCGGCGTCGAGGACCAGCGCCACTGCCGGGAGCTCTGCCGCAGGGTCGGCGTGTGACAGGCTCCCGCCGATCGTGCCCCGACTTCGGATGGCCGGATGGCCGATCAGCGGGAGGGCCTCGGCGAGAAGCGGCGCGCGCTCGAGCACGTTCCCGTCGGCCTCGGCTTGGCGCTCGCGGACCATGGCACCGATCGCCAGCTCGCCGTCGCCGTCGACGTCGACGTTCCCGAGCTCGGCGATACCCGCCAGGTCGATCAGATGTGCAGGCCGGGCCATCCGGAGGGAGAGCAGCGGGATGAGGCTCTGCCCCCCGGCGAGCGCTCGGGCTTCGTCCCCGATCTCGCCCAGAAGGGCCAGCGCCTCCTCCAAGGTGTCGGGGGCGCAGTAGCCAAAGGGCGGGGGCTTCACGGTGACAGAAACTACGCGTGCGACGCTCCCGTCGCACAGACGGGCTCCCAGGCTCCCTCGAGGCGGTCGGCGCGGGGCATGCGAGGCCATTCGGGCCAATGGCCGGGTGGCGACCGGACCCCGATGTTGGAGGCGCGTCCCGAGGGTGATCGTGGGAGGCTAGGCGGGACCACGCAGCGCCCCCCGGGTCGGGTGCTCGAGAGCTCTGCCGGGAGGGACAGTGACACCGATACCTCAGCCTGCGGGCCGGCTCGGGTCCTGGGCCCGGCGCCCAAGGACACTCTCAGGGCAGGCCCGCGGTCTCCTCCGCCGACGGTCGGGCGTGGTCGCTCTGACGGCGGCGGCGATCGCGCTCGTGTCGATGACGATGGCGTTCGGCTCGGATCCCGCGTGGGCTGCCCGCGAGGCGACCGCGAGCGGAGCTGAGCTGAGCGGGACCTTCGGCGTGTCGTTCCACGTCGTCCAACCCGCCGCCGACCGCCGAGACCGAACCACGCTTGACCTGGCGTTCACAGAGCAGTGCTCGTCCAGTGCCTGCGAAGCGACCGTCTCCACGCTCGCAGAGTCCTGCGCGAGCGGCTCGTGTGGCCAGCCGCCGAGCGACCTCAGCTTCGCCGACGACCTGCTCCGGCTGCGCGGCAGCAAGTACGAGGGCACGTTCACCTTGAAGACCGGCTGCACCGCACAGGGCACCTACTTCCCGTACGCGTACGACCAGCGCACGACCGTCGCGATCCGGCCGACCAGCACGCAGGACATCGGCGGCGTACGCCAGGTGACGAGGGTCGTCGGCACGCTCGGGCTGGTGGGCTCACCGGACGCGATCGGGCACAAGTGGGGCTGCTCCCCGTACCGCTTCACTCTCGACCTCGCCGGAGCGACGGAGACATGAAGTTAGCGACCGGGGGGGCAGCTCCGCACAGGGGATGGTGAACGGCGTCGTCCGTGAGTCGTGGGTGCCGGCGTCGGCTCCGTCGTCGCGGCCTGCGGGTGTGCCGTTCGTGCTCGCCGCGTAGGATGCTCGCTACCATTTCCGCGCGATGAGCACGCTGGCGGGGCGCGGTCCGAGGACCGAAGGGGATCCTGGGGAGGCACCCGCCCCCCCGGGCACTCCCCATTGGCTCGAGCCCGAGCCTCCTCGCGGCGGGGCCCGTCCGCTCCTTCCCGAGACCCTTGCGTATCGATTCAAGCGGCGCGTGCTCGGCCGTCCCCTGGTGACCGAGCAGATGCACTCCGAGCGCCTCGGGAAGCCCACGGCGCTCGCGGTCCTCTCTTCCGACGTGGTCTCCTCGGCCGCCTACGCGTCGGAGTCGGTCCTCAGGATCCTGGTGCCGGCTGCCGGTGTCGGTGCCTTCGTGCTGATCGCTCCCATCACGGGGATGCTCCTCTTGGTGCTGGGGATCGTTTGCCTCTGCTATCGCAATGTCGTCCAGAAGTACCCGGTGTCGGGAGGCTCCTACGTAGTGAGCCGGGAGAATTTCGGGTACACGGTGGCTCAGATTCCCGGGGCGGCACTCCTCTGCAGCTACACGCTGACCGTTGCGGTATCAGTGGCGGCGGGCGTGGACGCGGTGCTCTCCGCGTTCCCGGAGATCGATGTGCCGCCGACCGTGCTGGCGGTCGCGTTCGTGGTGGTCCTCACCTACGGCAACCTGCGAGGAATCCGCGAAGCCGGGCGCATCTTCGCCGTACCGACCTACTGGTTCATCGCAAGCATGGGCGCCCTGATCGTGACGGCGCTCGTGCGCCTGGCCATCTCGGGTCACCTGACGCGCGTCGCCCACGCCGGGGGGCAGCTGCACGTCGGGCCCGCTGGCCCTGGGCTCCTCCTTGGTGCCTCGGTCTTCCTCTTCTTGCGTGGATTCGCCAATGGTGGCTCCGCGATGACCGGCATGGAGGCGATCTCCAATGCCGTCTCGGTGTTCCGGGAGCCGCGTGTCCGCAACGCGCGAGCCACGCTCATGCTCATGGCCATCGTCATCGGCGTTCTCTTCCTCGCCGTGTCCGTACTGGCTGCCCTGACCCACGCCGTCCCCTTCGTCTCGGGGACGCCCACCGTGCTCGCAGAGATCGGTCGGGTCGTCTTCGGAGGGAGCGCCTCTGGGAGCGTCGCCTACTACTCCCTGCAGCTGAGCACGGCGTTGATACTCGTCCTGGGCGCCAACACGAGCTTCAACGGGTTCCCGCTACTGGTCAGCTTCATCGCCAACGACAGCTTCCTCCCACGCCGCCTTACGACCCGAGGGCATCGACTGGTCTACTCGAACGGTGTCCTTCTCCTCGCGGGCGTCTCGATCGTCCTGCTGATCGTGACCCGCGCCAACGTCGCGAACCTCATCCCGCTCTATGCGACCACGGTCTTCACCGGGTTCACGATGGCGGGGGCAGGGATGTTCAAGTATCACTTGACCGGTCATGAGCCGCACCGGGCACGCGGACTCGTCGTGAATGGTCTCGCGTGTCTCACGAGCGGCATCGTGACCATTGTCTTCGTGGTGACGGAATTTTCTCGCGGTGCCTGGGCGGTCGTGCTCGTGATCCCGCTGATCATCCTTGCGCTCTCGAGGATGCACCGTCGCTACCTTGCCGAGAAGGTGGTCCTCGCCGAGGAAGTGGCTCCCGAGCGGGTGAGCGCGCGGGTCCTGACTCGCCAAGAGGTCGTGGTGCTCATC
>JBOGGB010000244.1:0-1743 GCA_050743605.1 Acidimicrobiales bacterium | reverse complement strand
CTGTTGGCACGAGTCGACGCGCGCGACGACCATCGTGGTGTCCGAGCCGAGCGTGCGTTCCTCCGGGTGCTCGGGGCAGGTTGCTCGCTGCCAGCGGGTGCGCTCGCGCGGCCCGCGGGAGATCCGGGCGACCCGGACCGCATCGAGCTCGACGGGCTCCTCGCCAGCGCGGACGGCCGCGTGGTCGTGCGCGGGCGGCTCTCGGGCGACGATCCCGAGGCACTCGGTGCGGCGCTCGCGCACATGCTGGTGCGTGACCGGGGCGCGTCGTCGCTCGCCGAGTGGGAGGCGCTCGAGCTTGGAGCGGCGCGCGGATGACGGTGTTCCTCGTCGGCGCGGGACCCGGCGACCCGGGCCTGCTCACCCGGCGTGGCGCCGAGGTGCTCATGCGCGCCGACGTCGTCGTCTACGACCGCCTCGTCGATCGCGCGCTCCTGGGACTGGTGCCGCAGGGCGCAGAGCTGCTCGACGCCGGCGAGGTGCGCGACGCGGCCGGGGTGTCGCGCCAGGACGGCGTGAACCGCCTGCTCGCAGACCGGGGACGCTCCGGCGCGACGGTCGTCCGCCTGAAGGGCGGGGACCCGTTCCTCTTCGGGCGCGGCGGAGAGGAGGCCGAGGCCCTGCGCGCGGCGGGTGTCGCCTTCGAGGTCGTGCCGGGCGTCCCCTCCGCCTTCGCCGTCCCCGCGGCGGCCGGGATCCCCGTCACGCGGCGCGGGATGTCCACCTCGGTCACCGTGGTGACCGGTCGTGTCGGCGACCCGAGCGACCCCGCCGGGGCCGACTCGGCAGCTCCGGACTGGGAGTCGCTCGGCCGGGCGGGCGGCACGCTCGTCGTCCTCATGGGGATGGCGACGCGCGCCGAGATCTCCCGGCGGCTGCTCGAGGCGGGGCGGCCTCCGGGCACGCCCGTCGCGGTCGTCGAGCGGGGGACCACCCCCGCGCAGCGCGTCGCCCGCACCACCCTCGAGGGTCTCGCCGCGGTGGAGCTCGACTCCCCGTCCGTGATCGTGATCGGCGCGGTCGCGGGGCTCGACCTCTCGACGGCCTCCGCCGGCCCCCTGTCGGGAGCGACGGTGGTGGTGACGCGCCCGAGGGGTGATGCAGACGACCTCTCGGACGCGCTGCGCGTGGCCGGCGCGCGGGTCCTCCGGCTTCCGGTCGTGGAGGTTGCCGGCCCCGAGGACGAGGGCGTGGCGCTCGCTGCGGCCGTGAGGAACCTCGTGCGCTACCAGTGGGTGGCGTTCACCTCTGCCAATGCGGTTCGTCGCCTCCTGGCTCTCGTGCCCGACGTCCGGGCCCTCTCGGGCCTGCAGCTCGCGGCGGTGGGACCGGGGACCGCCGCCGCCTTGAAGGTGCATCGCCTGCTCCCCGACCTCGTCGCGGACCGGGCGAGCGCAGCAGGGCTCGGCGACGCGTTCCCCGTCTCGAGCACGCCCGGCGCCGCAGTGCTCTTCCCGAAGTCTGCCGGCGCCAGCCCCGCGCTGCCTGCGGCGCTGCGGGCGAAGGGATGGGAGGTCGACGAGGTCGCCGCGTACCGGATCGTCCGGGCTCCGGCGCCGCACGCGGTGATCGTCGCGGAGCTCGAGACCGCGTCGGCCGTCGTCTTCGCGTCGCCCTCGGCGGTGGCGGCATACGTCGCGCTGCGCACGGACGGCGGCGCGTCGCTTCCCGTCCCGCCGGTCGTCGCCTGCGTCGGCCCGGTCACCGCGGAGGCGGCGCGGGCCGCGGGGCTCGAGGTCGGCG
>JBOGGB010000243.1:0-21100 GCA_050743605.1 Acidimicrobiales bacterium | reverse complement strand
ATCGGGAGGGCCGGCAAGGGCTCGCTCGTCGACTGCAGGCCTGACGATCTCACCGCGCAGGTCGTGAAGGCGACCCTCGGCAAGGTGCCGCAGGTCGAGCCCCACCTGGTCGAGGACCTGATCGTCGGATGCGGCCAGCCGGCAGGGGAATCGGGCTACAACATCGCCCGCGTCGTCGCGGTGATGGCCGGGCTCGACGACGTCCCGGGCGTCACTGTGAACCGGTACTGCTCGTCGTCGCTGCAGACCATTCGCATGGCGGCTCATGCGATCAAGGCCGGAGAGGGTGACGTCTTCGTGGCGGCGGGCGTCGAGACCGTGAGCCGCTACATGAGCGGGTTCGCCGATTCCGGATCGCACAACCAGCTCTTCGAGGAGGCCGAGGCCCGAACCGTCGCACGCTCTCCGAAGGTGACGGAGCGATGGGAGCCGCACGGCGGCATGGACGACGTCTACATCGCCATGGGTCAGACGGCCGAGAACGTCGCCGAGTACAAGAAGGTGAGCCGTGAGGTCCAGGACGAGTACGCGCTGATGTCGCAGACGCGCGCGGTCACGTCGGTCGAGAACGGCTTCTTCGAGCGCGAGATCATCCCGGTGACGACCCCCGATGGCACCGTCGTAACCAGGGACGACGGTCCGCGACCGAACACTACCCTGGAAGGGCTCGCGCAGTTGCGCCCTGTGTTCCGTGAAGGCGGCACCGTGACCGCAGGCAATTCGTGCCCCTTGAACGATGGCGCGGCGGCCGTCGTCGTCATGAGCGACACGCGTGCCCGAGAGCTCGGCGTGAAGCCTATTGCTCGCATCGTCGCGAGCGGTGTCTCCGCATTGAACCCCGAGATCATGGGGCTCGGGCCGATCGACGCCGTGCGGCAGGTGTTGAAGCGCGCGGGGATGACGATCGGCGACGTCGGCTTGGTGGAGATCAACGAGGCTTTCGCCGCGCAGGTGGTGCCGTGCGCGGCTGAGCTCGGGATCGAATGGGGCAAGCTGAACGTCCACGGCGGAGCGATTGCCCTCGGTCACCCGTTCGGGCAGACGGGAGCACGCATCATGACGACGCTGTTGAACGGGCTCGAGGACGCGGACGAGACGATTGGGCTCGAGTCGATGTGCGTCGGCGGTGGCCAGGGCCTGGCCATGGTCGTCGAACGCCTGAGCTGAGGACGGCTCAGCCCCCGAGGCTCGTCCTGAGGTCATCGAGGCCCGCCCGCAGCGTCTCGAGCGCGTCCCGCAGCGTCTCGAGCTCCGCCCGTACCGTGTCGACGTCCCGACGGAGTTCTTCCACGTCGGGATGGAGCGGCTCGACCCCGCGGGGATCCGGTTCTCTGGAAACCGGTCCTGCGAGCAACGACGCCCATCGGTCGCCTTTCTCGCCCGAGCGGCGCCCGACGCGCTCGACGAGCGGCTCCTCCCTCGCTGCCAGAAGCCCGAGCTCGTGGTCGACGGACTCGATCATCCCCATGCGCTCGGTGCGTACCCGCAGCTCGGCGACCGTCTGAGGCCCGCGCAGCTCGAGCACCGCGATGACCGAGAGCTGTGGTGCGTCCAGGCCGAGTGCCTCGTCCAGCACGTGCCGGTAGCGCACGACGGAGCGACCATGCGACGGGAGCACCGCACGGACCATCCGCTTCGCCTTCAACGACTCCAGGGCCCCGAGCAGCCCGTCTTCGGTGAAGGCGGTCACGGGCTCGCGGTTGGAGACCTGGTTGCACGCAGCCAGGAGCGCGTGCAACGTGAGCGGGTAGTGCTGGGGGATCGTCAGGTCCTTCTCCACGAGCGACGCGAGCACGCGTCCCTCGAGTGGCGTCAGCCGTTCCATTCCGCGAGACACTGCTTGACCTCGCCCAGGACCGGGGCGGGGCCCGGATCGACGCCTTCGGCGCCGGCGAGGTGGAGGGAGACGAAGTCCCCGAGGAGCACGAGGTCGAAGAGGGCGGCGACGTCGCTCACGGCGTCGGTTCGCACGTCGAGGACGTTGGCGACGACCTCTGTCATCAGCTCCTCCACGAGCTGGGCACGGCGCGCGACCCGCGGGTGCTCTCCGGGACTGCGGAGGACGACCACCGAGATCGCCTGGCGCGTGACGTCGCCGTGCTGACCCCATCCCACCACTTCGTTGTGGCAGAGCTCGGGCTGGAAGGAGAAGAAGGCTGGGGACTTGGCGTTCTCGTTGACCTGCGTCTTCCACCGCATCGCGGCAACGCCGGTCGGCCCTGTCGTGCCGTGCACGAGAGGGATGGTCCGTCCGATGCGTTTTGCCAGATCCTGGGCCGCGTTGCCTGGTTTGACCAGACCGTCCCGGCTCCCGGCCACGACACGCGCCGCATCCCGCAACAGCTCCCGCATCCCTACGAGCAAGCCGAGGCGGTCGAGCGTCACGAGGAGCGGCACCGACAGCGCGCCGAGGCCGGCGCGTGGCTGGGGGATGTCGTCTGGGACCGGGACGAGCGGCCACCCCGCCCCCGCCGCGAGATCAGCCAGCTCCCCGGGCCCCGAGACCGCTACCACGCGCGCTCGGCGCGTCTGCGCCTCCTTCGTTGCGGCAAGCGTCTCCTCGGTGTCGCCGGAACAAGAGACCGCGAAGACCAACGTGGACGCTCCGACATGCTCGGGAAGCCGGTACCCCTTCACCACCTGGACGGGAACGCCGGACCGCGGGGCTGCGAGCGCGGCGAGCACGTCGCCGGCGATCCCGCTCCCGCCCATGCCGCAGACGACCACAGAGGAGAACGGCCCTGCCGACGCAAGGTCGCCGAGGTCGACCTCTGCCGAGCGCTCGATCGCCGCCTCCATCTGCTCGGGACCGGCAGCGGTGGCGTCCCACATCCCGAGCGAGTCGATCGGGAGCGGCGACGATCCGATCGTGGTCACGACTCCTCTGTCCGGCGGCGCCCTGACACGCCCGTCTCGGGAACCCCGGCCTCCTTCGCCTTGACCATCAGTCGATCGTGCTCCGTGGTGTCCACGTCTCTCGACTCGTCGACAAGCAGCACAGGAATGTCGTCGCGGACTTCATAGCCCTTCTTCAACCTCGGGTTGTAGAGGAGCTGCTCGTCGTCGAACCACAGAAGCGGTCCCTTGTCGACGGGGCACACGAGGACGTCGATCAGCAACTGGTCGAGTGGCACTTTTCTCCCTCTCTCGCCTTGTTCGGGTCAGCCTTCAGCGCGCCGCCGCTCGAACGAGGCCCAGAACTTCTGTCACGTGCCTTGCGCACGATCCCTCGTCTGCAGCCTCGACGTTCAGACGCAGCAGCGGCTCGGTGTTGGACGGCCGCAGGTTGTACCACCAGTCGCCGTGATCGACCGTGAGGCCGTCGAGCTGGTCGATCTCGCTTCCCCTTGCCTCCTCGGCGGCCGTGACGGCCGCGACCACAGCTTTCGGGTCGGGGACCTCGGTGTTGATCTCTCCGGAGCCGGCGTAGCGGCGGTACGGGAGCAGCAGCTCCGAGAGCGGAAGCCCGCTCGCGCTTATGAGCTCCAGCACGACGAGCGCGGTGATCACCCCTGAGTCCGCCCGGTAGTTGTCCCGGTAATAGTAGTGACCCGAGTGCTCGCCGCCGAAGACTGCGCCGGTCTCGGCCATCACCTGCTTGATGAACGAATGCCCCACTCTCGTGCGGACTCCGGTGCCGCCGTGCTCGGAGATGACCTCGGGAACCACGTGCGAGCAGATGCAGTTGTAGAGCACCGTCGAGCCGGGATGCTTCTCGAGCATCGCCGCGGCGACGAGTGCGGTCGTCAGCGATCCCGAGACGGTCTCGGCGTGCTCGTCTACGAGGAAGCAGCGGTCGGCGTCGCCGTCGAAGGCAAGGCCGACGTCCGCGCGCAACCCAAGCACCGCCGACTTGAGGTCGCGCAGGTTCTCCTCTTGGATCGGGTCGGCCGGGTGGTTCGGGAACGTCCCGTCGAGCTCGCCGTACAGGACGTCGACCTCGAAGGGTAACCCTTCCATCACGCGTGGGAGGACGAGCCCGCCCATCCCGTTGGCAGTGTCGGCGACGACATGGAGCGGGGCGAGTGCCGCGACGTCTACAAAAGACCTGACGTGGTCCGCGAAGTCCGCAAGGACGTCCCGATGCTCGATCGGCGCCAACACGTCCCCGGGGGCTCGGGGCGCCACGCGGAGCTCGTTGGTCAGCTCCTCGATCACCGCGAGCCCGGTCTCTTGGCCGATGGGCCGGGCGCCGGCGAGGCACAGCTTCACTCCGTTGTACCCCGGCGGATTGTGCGAGGCGGTGAACATCGCGGCCGGCGCGTCGAGCTTCCCGGATGCGAAGTACAGGCAGTCGGTCGACGTCAGTCCGAGGTCGATGACTGCCGCGCCCTCGGCGCGAGCACCGACGCAGAACGCCTGGGCCAGCTCCACTCCCGACGCGCGCATGTCCCGGGCAACCAGGATGCGGGGGGCCTTCGTGAAACGGGCCACCGCACCGCCGATGGCCTGGCACATCGCCGCGTCGATCTGGTCTGGGACGGTGCCGCGGATGTCGTACGCCTTGAAGACCTCGCGCGTCGTTCCCATGAGCCAGTCAGCCTATCCGCAGCCGCGCACGGCGCCTTCGCACGATCCACGCGCCAAGCAACATCACCAGGGCACCGAATCCTGCCAGCGTCGCCGCGTCGCCCGCATCTGTCACTGCAGTGCTGGAGTACGTGAGTACTACGTGGTGGCGCATCGGAACGACGACCATCAAGTTCGGCGTGGCACGCCACGGACCCTCGGCTCCCTCGGCGTGCCAGTTGGGGAAGTACGAGACCTTCACGAGCACCGGGCGTCCCAGCGCGCCCACGTCGAAGCTGACGGACTCGGGCCTGACCTTGATCCGCGTCACGGTCGTGGGCCGCACCTTCACGGAGGGAGGGTCGGCGGAGCGTGCCGCGTCGACGTGGGGCCAGCCGGCCGGGCCGTCTGCGACCAGCTCCGTTCCCCATGCGGCGGGGTCGAGGTACCAGCGCAACGACGGTCCCTCCGTCATCGCGCTTCCCGAGCCGATACGCCCCAGCCATGTTGTCTGCCCCTGGCCGACTCCCGTGAGCACCGCGGGCTGCTCGGAGAGCGGCGTCACGATCGCAGACTTCGCCACCTCGTAGATCCTCCAGGTCACAGAGAGGTCCTCGCCCTGATAGGTCGAGCGCCACGGCCCGCTGGTCGCAAGGAGCCGGAGCGCGGGGTCGGCCGACGCCTCCTCTACGACGTCTGTGCTGAACGCCATGAAGTAGCGCACGCCCAGCAGTTGGAGGTGCCGGACACCCAACGGCACTGTGACCGGACCGTAGGGCAATCCGACGACCGCATCCGAGGGCGACGAGGACAGCTCCGCCTGGTCCAAGAAGTGGTACGGCGTCGTGGCCGAAGACTCGAAGAGGAGCCCTTCCATCGAATCGACGCACCCGTGCGTCCAGTACGGCAGAAGCATCAGCGCTTCGGGCGTGCCGAACCGCTCCTCGTCCGCTGTGTACTCCCACATCGCGCGCCCGCACCCGTTCGTGCGCCCGATCCGTGCCATGAGACGCATGAGACCGTGGTACTCGGGATAGGCGGGCTTTCCCTCGTAGCCCGAGTAGTTCCATTGCGCCCACACGCTCACCTGGTTGGGCCCGGGATGGATGCCGATGCCGGGAAGCGCGGAGGCGACCGCTGGGATGAAGGGCGGGACGACGACCACCATCGCGGCGACGATCGCGACCAGGGAGCCGCCGACCGCGCCTGGCGCCCACGGGACGAGGCGCGGCGGCGTGCGGCCCGTCGGCACACGCGCCTCCTTGGCCAGCCAGTGCCACAGCCGTTCGCGGCGCCACGCACGGGCAGCCGCGGCGATCACCACGCCGGCCAACCACCCGACCATCAGGTAGACGAAGAGGAACCACAGGGGCAGGAACCGAACGTTGTAAAGGCTCCGGAGTGGATCGAGCACCACCGCGAGCACCGAGACGGAACCGAGCGCCGCGACGAGGACGCCGAAGCGGCTGCGCGTGCCAACTGCCACCACAAGCGCTATCCCTGCGAGCACGAGCGCCCAGAGATCCGCCCGCGGGAAGAGGATCGAGGCGTATGCGGTCACCTTCGTGTAGTTCATCGACGTGGAGAACGTGTTGCGCGCGCCAAACGGTACGAGCCACCAGGCGGCGAGGAGCACGCCGATGCCCATCGTCGAGGCTGCCCACCACAGCGTCGCGCCACGGCTCCGCGCGCTGGCTGACAAGGAGTCCCGGGCGAGGTCAGGGGGATGGTCGGCGTCGTCGCCCGAGAAGACGCAGGAGGGAAGCAGCTCGAGAGCCGTGAGCACGAAGGCTCCTGCGAATGCGAGCACGGCGGGCACGACGTGGGCGAGGACGCACAACGCGAGTGCGAGCGCCGCCCAGGCGCGATGCCGCCCGGTGCGGAGGCCGCGGGCGAAAAGGCCGAGGAAGGTGAGCAGCAGGGCCACCGACAGCGAGTAGGAGTACTCCCCCGCCATGGTCGAGAAGAGGTTGCCCCCGTAGATCGTCCACGTGTAGTCGAAGAGGAACGGGAGCGTCGCGGCGGCGAGTGCCGCCGGAAGGGGGGGGCGCAGGCCGAACAGCCTTCCGAGCGCCCACGCCGAGACAGGGAGAAGGACCGAGCCGAGCACCGTCGCGAGCTTGAAGGCGACGTCGTAGCCGATGACGTGTGACGCGAGCGCGACGAGCACGTCTGGGAGCACGAAGTAGAAGGTGTATGCGGGATAGCCGTCGTACCATCCGGGGTCCCACCCGGTGAGGTGCGGGAAGAGAAAGCGGTTGAACAGGGACGGCATCATGAAGTGCGCCCCGGTGTCTCCCCCCGTCGTCGTCGTGTCCGTGAAGAGCAGGGGCAGGTGCATCTGCCAGAGCACCACCGCCACGACTCCCAGGACCGCGGCCGCCGTCGCGAACACCGGCGCCCGACGCGAGATCCGCCACCCCTGCGCCGGGCGCGTCGGAACGGCCTCCGTCAACCGCGTGGAGGAGCTCGGGAGATCAGCGGATGACACCGCTGGAAGTGGCGACGAGCGCGACCACGGCGACGAGATTGAACGAAGCGTGGGCGACCATGTTCATCCCGAGCCGGCCGGTCTTGTAGCTCACCACCGCTAGGAGCATGCCGAAGGCGGCAAGCCCCGCGAACTGGTACAGCTCCCAGTGGGCGAGGCCGAACAGCACGCCGTCGACGGCCACCGCCGCGACGATCCCCACTGCTCGCCGACGCGTCGCACGCAGGCTCGCCGGCGCGAAGAGGCGCGTGAGCGCCTTCAGGGCGAGACCTCGGAACAAGAGCTCCTCGAAGAACGGTGCGCAGCAGACCGTGAGGACGGCGATCACGACGTAGCCCCAGCCATGCGAGGCGCCGACCAGCTTCTGAGTGGGCGCTGTGAAGTGCTTCAAGTGCGGAAGGAAGGGGGCGTAGAGCGCGTCCAGGACGAGTTGGCCGCCAATGCCGATGGGAATGCCCGCCAGGTCGACGAGCCGGAACCGCACGCCCAGGTCACGGAGGAACCGTCCGGTCCCCTGCATCTTGCTCGCCACGAGGGGGCCGAGGAAGAACCCCACCCACAGGCCGACGAGCGACGTACCGACATACCACTCTGGAGGTGCGGCCATCGTGGCGAACTTCCCGAGCTGGCCGCTCTCTCCGGCAGCAGCGGCGGCGATGGCGACGAAGATCGCGCCGACGACCTGGCCGATAGCGAAGCCGACCACTCCCAAGACGAGCCAGAAGCCCGCGGCGCTCCTGGTCGCGGGCGGGGTCCCCGGCATGTCGAAGAAGCGACCGCCCTCGGGCTCGAGGGGAGCGAGCCAGCCGTCGGGCGGCCTCCTCCCCCCCGGATCCGACGAGTGCGGCGCAGTGCCCGAGGCCCAGGGTGCCGGGGAGGAGGGCGGCGGGTATGGCGGAGGCGGGTATGGCGGAGGCGGGTATGGCGGAGGCGGGGGCTCCGACGTCGGCGGGTAAGCGGGTGGCGGATGGTCGAAAGCGCTCGAGGAGGCGCGGGAGGATGACGAAAGCGGCGAGCACTCCGGCGGCACCCGCTCCCCCGTCGCGAAAGGACGATCCCGGTCCGGCTCAGCCGAGCCCCGCTCGGTCTCGCCGTGCCGGGCCATCGAGCCACGTTATCGCCGCGTCCGATCGCGTCGGCTTCGTGCCTGCCGTGCGGCGCACCGCCGGCCGTGGTGCCGTCGTTGCAGCCCCCGGTCACCGCCTGCGGCATGCGCCGCATAGCATGGCCCGGTGAGCCAACAACGGCCCGACAGTGTGCCGCCGCGCCCTTCCGGCCAGGGACCGGACCAGAGCTGGCGTTGGATCTGGGGCATCCTCGTCCTGGCGGTCCTGGCCGTGCTCATCGTCCCGTCGCTCCTTCCGCACAGCTCTTCGAAGGCGATGAACTTCAACCAGTTCCGGAGCGACTTCGAAGCGAGAAGCGTCAAGACCGCGACAATCAACAACACATCCGGGGTGATCACGGGGAAGCTTCGCACAGGTCAGTCGTACTCGGTCACCGGGCCGCACCCGGCGAGCCAGCAGACAGTCGACCTCATGCGCAAGGATGGGGTGGCCGTCACCTACTCGAACCCTCCCTCGAACATCTGGGGCGACCTCCTCCCTTACATCCTCTTCGTGGTGATCGCGGTGGTGCTGATGCTCTTCATCAGCAGACAGGCCCGCGGGCAGATGTCCGGCATCATGTCGATCGGACGGTCCAAGGCAAGGCTCTTCAGCAGTGACCGCCCGACCACGACGTTCCAGGACGTGGCCGGTTATAACGGCGTGAAGCAGGAGATCAGCGAGGTCGTCGACTTCCTGCGGACCCCCGCGCGGTTCCGCGACATCGGGGCCAAGATCCCCAAGGGCGTCCTTCTGGTGGGACCGCCCGGAACCGGCAAGACGCTGCTCGCCCGTGCGGTCGCCGGGGAGGCCGGGGTCCCGTTCCTGTCTGTCAGCGGCTCGGACTTCATGGAGATGTTCGTCGGGGTCGGCGCGAGCCGGGTCCGCGACCTGTTCCAGACGGCACGCAAGCAGGCTCCGGCGATCATCTTCGTCGACGAGATCGATTCAATCGGTCGCAAGCGCGGCGCCGGGCTCGGCGGCGGCCACGACGAACGCGAGCAGACGCTCAACCAGATGCTGAACGAGATGGACGGCTTCGACCCGGCCGAGGGCGTCGTCATCATCGCGGCCACGAACCGGCCGGACATCCTGGACCCCGCGCTCCTACGTCCAGGGCGCTTCGATCGCCAGATCGTCGTACCACTCCCCGACCTGGACGAGCGCCTGCCAATCCTCCAGGTGCACTGCCGCGGCAAGCGGATCGCTCCTGACGTCGACCTCGACATCGTGGCCCGTGGCACGCCGGGAATGAGCGGGGCGGACCTGGCCAACCTGGTCAACGAGGCCGCGCTGCACGCGGTGCGACGCGGGAGCCCGACGATCGAGATGGCGGACTTCGAGTCCGCGCGGGACCGCGTGCTCATGGGGCAGCGGCGCGAGAGCCTCGTGCTGTCCGACGAGGAGAAGGAGCGTGTCGCGTACCACGAGGGCGGTCACGCAGTGCTCGCCTACGTCCTCGAGCACGCCGATCCGGTCCACAAGGTGACCATCCTCCCCACCGGTATGGCGCTCGGCGTCACGATGCAGCTCCCCGTCGAGGAGCGGCACATCCATCCGCGCGCCGACATCGAGGATTCCCTTTGCGTGCGCATGGGCGGTCGCGTCGCCGAGATGCTCGTCTACAGCGACCTCTCGACCGGTGCCGCGAACGACCTCGTCGGGAACACCGAGCTCGCCCGGAAGATGGTGCGCGAGTGGGGCATGAGCGAAGAGATCGGCCCGATGGCCTGGGGCTCGCAGGGTCAGGTCTTCCTCGGCGAGGATCTGATGCACACGCGCGACTACTCGGAGGACACCAGTCGGGTCATCGACGACGAGGTGGAGCGGATCCTTCGCACGCAGGAGGAGCGGGCGATGCAGCTGCTCGTCCGCCACCGGGGAGGGCTCGACAAGGTCGCGCACGCGCTGCTCGAGGTGGAGAGCATCGACGGCGACGAGGTCCGGCGCCTGGTCGACGAGGCTTTCGGGCGGCCTGTGCACACCGATGGCCGCAAGGCGAGGACGGTCCAGTTCAAGGTGAACGGTTCGAAGGGCAATGAGACCAACGGCGCCAACGGCTCGAACGGGCACGACCTCGCCGGCTCACTGCCGACGGGGCGTGCGGACGCCGAGGGCGCGGCGCTGCGAGACCGCTCCCCCGCTCCGGCGAGCTCGCCCGCTCCCGGCGCACGCCAAGCCACACCGTCGGCGGGCTGGCCGCCCCCCCAGCCCCCGGCGCAGGGATGGCCGCACGGCGCTCCCCCGCCGCAAGGTCCGCGTCCGTCGCACCAGCCCCCTGCGCCTGTTCCTGGGCCTGCGCCTGGGTCATGGCCACCTCCCGGCGGCCATCCCGGATCAGAGCCCCCGCACCCGTGGCCGACCAAGCACCCTCAGGATCCGAGCCAGGCTCCCACGAGCCCCCAGGACGCGGGACTGGGTCCCGACGCTCCTCGCGACCACGGCACCACGCAGGGCCAGGGGTAGCTAGCCCAAGGGCACTGCCGGGATCCCGACGATCCCGACCGTGCCGACAGGGGACGCATCACCCACCACGGCCGCGGCGCCGTCGGCGTGGACGACCACCGGCCCACTCGGCACCGCGATCGTCGCCGTACCGAGAGCTGGCACCGGCACGACCTGGACCCGTCGCCGCACGCCGGCCCACGAGCTGACCTCGACGCGCAGCGGGCGGCGGCTCGGGTTCTCGAAGGTGAGCCTCGAGGGGGTCGACCCGGGGCTCGCGGCGGACACAGGGGCGGTGGCCGGAGAGGCCTTGGTGGCCGGAGAGGCCTTGGTGGCCGGCGGCTTCGCCGGCAGGCCGGCGACGACCCAGGCGTGGGAGGCATCCGCCTGGAGCGCCGTAGTGGTCACGTCCTCGGTCCACCAAGGGGCGGGACCATGGCGCGTGCCCGCGCCCAACCGGGCGACCACGACCCCCGGCTCGGAGGCGCGTACCTGCACCGTGTAGGGCTCCTGCACCGCGATCCGCAGCTGCTGGCTCGTCGCCAAGGTCCAGACGCTCCGGGCACCCACCACCTGGGTGAACGGCTCGACCGGCCCGCTGGGGAGCCGAACCTCGACGGCGACGTGCTCGCTGCGAGACGCCGGGTTGAAGATGACGAGCTCGGAGGTGCCACCCGTGGGATCCTCCACGCTGGGCAGGTCCCAGCGCGTGGACGCAGCCGGCGTGCCGAGAGCCAGCGCCACCCCCGCCGCCCCCGAAGGACCGTAGAGCTGGAGCTCGTCGGCGACGACCGCTCCTGATCTCGCCGCGACCACCGTCGCGATCGCGGCCTGGTTCTGCACGTAGGCGCCGATTGTCAGCACGCGGAGCGACCGCGGCGCGACGACGATCCCTTGGAACGGCGCAGGTTCCCCCGACCCGGAGGTCGTGAAGAACGAGAGGTCGACGACCGCGAGGCTCGGAGTCGGGTTGAACAGCATCACACGGAGCCCACTTCCTTCGGCGGTGGAGCCGGAGGCGAAGTACCAGCGAGACGAGACCTCGGATGCGCACGCGGCGACCGTGCGCCCGGAACGCCCGTCGACGAGCTCTTGCGCGCTGACCGCGCCGCCGGCGACCTCGAGACGCGCCGCCAGCCACGCTCCGTCGACGATCTGCCCAGGAGCCAGGCCGGTCTCGGCGTGCGCCCCGAGCTCGAGCGTGCGCCGGCGCCGCACGCCGCCCGCGTCCACCACCACGACGATGACCCGCACCGCCCCTCCACCAGCGTTCGCGACGAGAAGGTCCGTCTCCCCGACGCCCACCCCAGGGCCCGGGACGCCCGGGCAGTACCAGCTCGACGACACCGAGCCAGCTGGCGCCGCCTCCGCCGCCAGCGCTGCTGGCTGGAGCGCGGTCCGGGGAGGTTGGCGTGCCGCGACCGTGCCGAGGAGGCCACCTCCGGCGAGCGCGACCGCCAGGGCGACGAGCGCGACGAGTGCGACGAGCCTGCCTCGGCCATCGGCCCGCCGAGGGCTTGCCGCCGGGGTCATCCGTGCCCTCGGACATCTCGTTCGAGCGGAAGAGGCGCCCCAATGCCGTCCGCGCCGAGAACGCCGACGAGCTGGGGGACCATGCTCCCGTCGTCGCTGGTCCCCGTGCCCCCGGCGGATGTCGTACAGTCCTCCACCTCGGCGCGTGCGTAGTGGCGCCGGCGCAGCTTCCGGCGCAGGCGCGTCGAAGGAGCCCACCACCAGTCGAGCCATCGCCTCCTGCCCAGGAGCGCCCCGGCCACGACGACCCACGCGAGGAGCTCCAGCGCCGCGCCGAGGGGGTCGAGCACCCCTGCGATGCCACCACCTCCTGCCGTGGCCACTGACGGCCCACGTGCGCGGGCGGCCAGGGCGGTGTTCTCCAGAACCGCAAGGCCGTTGAGGCTCACCGGGACGGTCCGCAGCGCCGCTTGCCGCGCCAGCGCGGGCACGAGTCCGCGGGGCACGGGATATGTCGCTGTCGTGGCAGATCCGGGCATGCGCGGCGCGAGGGCGTCGACGACGACCACATAACGGACGCGTAAGGCGGAGAGCGTGCGGCCGAGCTGGACCGTCTCATCTCGCATTGCGACCCTGAGCGCTCGAGCGAGATGGTCCGTGCCGCCGGGGGACGCCGGAGCCCAGAGGTCGAGAAGGGTCGGTGTTCCGTCGGTCGACGTCGCATAGGCGAGCCCCGGGCCGATCGACCATCCTCCCAAGGGAAGCGCACGTGGGTCGCCGACCCACAGCACGCGGTAGCCGGCGGACCCGCGCGGCGCAGAAGGGAGGGCGGCAGCCGACTGATAGCCCGACGAGGGAAGTCCCCACCTCCCGCCGGCAGCCTCCGCCACGGTAGGGAGCACGCCCACGCCGAGCAGCGCGACCGAGAGCACCGCCAGGCCCTGGCGCCAACCGAACCCGTACCCGACGAGGTCGGACTCGAAGGCGGCGATGCCGATCCCCAGCGCTCCGGCCACGGCGACTGCCGCGGGGGCGAGGAGCACGTCCACCGTGGGAGAGAATGGCACCGCCCAGCACTTCAGCGCGACGAGCGCAAGGAACCACGACGCCAGCGCGACCGCCCAAAGTCGGACGGCCCATGCGAGGCGAGCCCCACGCGCGAGGAAGAGGGTGCAGAGCGCCGCCGCGGGCAGGAGCCAGGCCAGGGGCGAGCCACCGACAGGGCCCACTGACAGCCGCAGCAGCCCGCTCCATCCAGGGGCCGACGCGGGGTCACCGGCGAGCCCGAAGACCCCGAACGCGTCGTGCCCCGCAAGCAGGGTGGAGACGACCCAGGGGGTGCAGAGGACGGCCGCGACCACCGTCCCCCCGCAGGCGACCGCGCCCGCCCGCGCTGCCCGTCTGACGCCGCCGACGACGAACGAGCCGCACACGAGGCCGGCGCCGGAGGCGAGGACGACGACCACCATCGCCGGAGCGAACGACATCGCCACCGCCTCCAGCGCGCCGAGCGCGAGCACGCGCCCTGCGAACGACTGGCGCCAGGTGGTCGGCGTGCCAAAGCTTGTCCCCGTCCCCGTAGCCCCCGCGGCTCGGGCGGGGCTAGCCGAAGTCGGGACACCGAAGGGCTCGAGCCCGCTCGACCGCGCGAGTTGCAGCAAGATCCACGGGGTCGCTGCATAGGCGACGAGGCCCTCCCAACGCCCGCGGGCGAGCGCGTCGACGGCGAGCGGCAACGCGAGGTACGCGATCGTGGAGGCAAGCCGACCGCGCGCAGATCCGAAGGGTCGTAGCAGTCGGGACATCCCCCATGCCCCGATGGGGACACAGCCGAAGACGACGACCTGCTGAAGGAGGCCGCTTCGCCCGACGAGCACAGTCCCGGCGATCCCGAGGAAGCCGAACGCCGGGCTCGCCGACGCGTGCGAGCCCGCGCCGGCGGGCTGCCACGACGAGAAGAACTGGTGCCACAGAGTCGTCCATGCAGGGAAGGGGGCAAACTGTCCGATAAGCGGCATCGGAGACCCGATGAGGCCCCGCGATCCCACCACGAGCACGAGGGCCGCGACGACGTACGCCGCGAGCCTGGACCGGCGTGACGAGAATACGCCGCCCATCGGACGTAACCCCATCCGCCTACCGCGACGTCCCAGGTCGTCGAGGCCGTCGAAGTCCGCCTCCTCGGAGAAGCCGACGCCCGTCGAGTCGGAGAGCCCGGCGTCGTCCGACACCCCCTGGTCGGGTCTCGGACCCGCGGGCAGCAGCTCGCGCACTCGGCGCTGTGGCAGCCCGTGCGCGACCTCGAGACCTTGGTGCGTAAGCCTCGAGACATACGTCGACAGGCGAGCGCTCCCTCGCACTTGCAAGCTTCGAACGTCGGAGTCGCTGACCACCCGTACCGCAGCCAATGCTGCCCGACGGCGACGCAGGTTCCGGTGTCGAGAGAGGTTCCAGCGCCACGCATGCGCCACCGCGCGGGCGCGGTGGCGATCTCCTGCAAGTCCCGCGACCACGACCTCGCCCAACGCGAGGAGGAACGCCTGGGGCAGCACGCGCACGAGGTGGGGCCAGGAGTAGCAGGTGAGGACCGCCGCAAGCTCGTGGCGCCGTTGGAGAGCCTGAAGGGACGGAGCATCTGAAGCCGGTGGCGGCCGGCGGCCGGCGCCGACAAGCCCGAGATGGCGCACCCGGGCCGACGGCGCGACGACGACGCGTGCCCCGGCGACGTGCGCTCGCCACGACAGGTCCAGATCCTCTCCCATCGCGACGATGGAGGAGTCGTACCCCCCGAGCTCCCTGAACAGATCGCCACGGACGAGCGTGCAGCCTCCGGGGGCGACGAAGACGTCGCGCACCGCGTCGTGCTGTCCGGCGTCGATCTCTCCGTCATGCACTCTGTCCACGACCGCACCCGTCTTGTCGGTGTTCTGGCCGACATGGAGAAGGGTCCGGGGGTCGTCCCAGTGGACCATCTTGGGGCACACGATCCCTGCGTTCGAGCGGAACGACTCTTCGACCATCAGGTGAACGGCGTCCGGCGCAAGCGCGCAGTCGTCGTGACAGAGCAAGAAGAACGACGCCCCTTGGACCATCCAGAGCGCCTCGTCGATCGCGGCGGCAAACCCTCCGCTTTCGGGCAGGCGGCGCACGAACGCTCCGGGCAGACGGCTCGCGACGGCCTCCGTCGGGTCCGAGGTACCTCCCGAGACAAGCACCAGCACTGAGAGGCTGCCGTAGTCCTGCGCCGCCAGGGCCTCCAAGGTCTCGTCGAACCAGGGGCCAGGGTCGGTGGTGACGAGGACGGCCACCACTGCTGGGGCGCGCGCGGCGCTCGCCAACCCCTCCGTCATCAGGACAGGCAGGCTACTCCGGCGATAGTCCGAGTCGAGCCCTCCCGCCAGGCGGAGCCTTCGGACGATCCGGGCTCATGCTTGCAAAAGTTTACTTAGCCGTATACAATTGCATCGCTACCCGACACCCGCGCCCGCGCCGTCTCGACGCAGGTGCCGGTGCCGGTGTGGGTGCAGAACGATCACGAAGACGTCCGAGGGAAGGAGCTCCCCATGACCGATGCCGAGGGCACGAACGACGTGGTCGCCGAGCTGGCGGGACGCGCCCGCGACGCGGCATACGTGGCGGTCGGCCTGGGCGCGCTCTGCCTCCAGCGGGCCCAGGCCCTTCGGCGCGGGCGGGTGCGTGACGCACGGGTCGAGGAGGGGACGGCTCTACTGCGCGCCGGGGTCGCCGGCGGCACCCGGCAGGTCGGAGAGTGGCTCGGAGGCACGTGCGCCTTCGTCTCCGAGCAGCTCGCACCGCTCGGCGCCGACCTGCCCGGACCCGCTCGTCAGCTCGTGGAGGGGGCGTGCCGAGGAATCGAGGAGATCGGGGCGCAGCTGCGTCACCTCGTAGTGCCGGGCGCCTGATCCTCGGGGGCTCACTTCGCGAGGTCCTCTCCACCCTCGATCTCGTGGAGCACGTCGCACAGCGTCTCGTCGAGAGAGATGGCGGGTCTCCAACCGGTCTCCGCGACGATCCGCGAGGGGTCTCCCCGCAGAACCGGGGTATCGACCGGCCTCGTGAGCTCGGGATCGGCGACCATCCGCAGCTCCACGCCCGACAGCGCCATCAGGCGGGTGGCGACGTCGGCAATGGCGACGTCGGCGCCGGAGCAGACGTTGTAGACGACTCCAGGCACGCCGCGATCGACGAGGAGGCGGTACGCGCGTACGACGTCGCGGACGTCGGTGAAGTCACGCCGCGTCGTGACCGTCCCCACGGCGAGCTCGCGGCGTCCCTCCGTCCGCGCGTGGAGCACGCGTCTCGCGAGCGCAGGCACCGCGAAGGTCTGCCCCTGGCCCGGGCCGACATGGTTGAAGGGGCGCACCACCACGGCACGCTGCCCGTAGCCGAGCCACGCCTGGGCGGCGACCTGCTCGGCCGCAGCCTTCGACGCCGCGTACGGAGTCGCCGGGCGGAGGGGCGCGTCCTCTGCAACGGGCAGCTCGTCCGGCGTGAGCGTGCCATAGACCTCCGCCGAGCTCACCACGAGCACGGTCGCCTCTGGCACGGCGCGGCGTGCCGCCGCCAGAACGGCTGCCGTGCCGAGCACGTTCACACGGAGAACCTCGAGCGGATCGCGCCAGGAGTCACCGACATGAGAGCGCGCGGCGAGATGGTACACGGCGTCGGGGCGCGATACCTGGACGGCGCGCTCGATCGCCTGCTCGTCGGTGACGTCCGTCTCGGCGTCCACTACCGTGACGTCGTCCCCCACCTCCGTGAGGTGCGCGGTGAGCCAGCGGCCGACGAAGCCCAGCCCACCGGTGACCAGCGCGCGCACGGATGACGACCCTACGCTCCCGCCGCCATCCGGTACGCCTCCAGGTGGTGCGCCGCGCTCGCCTCCCAGGTGCGGGCACCCGCACGGGAGAACCCGGCTGCACGCCGGAGCGCGGACTCCGGACTGCCTGCGGCGCGAAGCACTGCTGCGAGCGCATCCGCGAGCCCGTCGACCTCTCCGGGCGTGACGAGCGTCGCGGCCTCTCCTGCCAGCTCGGACATCGCCGTGCCCTTCGTCGTGACGAGCGGAGCGCCGCAGGCCAGTGCCTCGAGGGCGGGAAGGCCGTAGCCCTCCGCCAGCGAGGGGTACGCGGCGACCGAGGACTTGCGGAGCAGTGCCGGTACGGCGGAGTCGGGAACGTAGCCGAGCCACCTGACCCGACCCCGATGTCGCGTCGCCGCCATGGCCTCGTCCACCGGGCGCGTTCCCCATCCGCGCCGTCCCGCGAGCACGAGGTGTACCTCAGGGTCGTCGTCGGCGAGCGCAGAGAAGGCGCGGATGAGCGTCGCCACGTCCTTTCGAGGCTCGACCGTCCCCACGAAGAGGACGAACCGACACTGGGGGTCGATCCCGAGCTGCTGAAGCGCCGCGTCGTCGTATCCGGGATCTGGAGGATGCGGGGAGAAGCGCAGATGGTCGACGCCGTGCGGCGCGATCACGACGGGGACGTCGACCGGGCAGACAGTCGCGAGGGCGCGTGCCGTCGTCTCGCTGACGCAGACGAGCGCCGAGGCACGACGTGCCGCGACACGGATCGCCCTCCGGAAGAAGCGGGCCTTGACCGGCTCGTGCCACTCGGGATGGTCGAAGAACGTGCAGTCGTGGATCGTGACGACCACCGGCACGGGCGAGCGCTCGGGCATCGTGTAGTGCGGCCCGTGGTGGACGTCGGGTTCAGTCCGCCGCAACAAGCCGGGAAGGACGAGCTGCTCCCACAGGAGGCGCAGGGGTCGAGGCGACGGTGACGAAGCAAGGACGGCTGCCCGCACCCCACCCAGCCTTCGCCATCGCGACGCGTCGCCGTGGCGCGCCACGAGGACGAGGCTCGGGTCCTCGAGAGCTGCCAGCGCCGTGGCCAGCTCGACCGTGTAGCGACCCGCGCCCGCCGGAGAGGAGGGGACGGCACTGACGTCGAGCGAGACCTTCACGCGATCGACTCCCACCACGCGACGTGGGCCGCAGCCGAGGCCCGCCACGTCAGGGGTGCAACGAGCGCTTTCCCCCGCGCCACGAGGGCGGACCGGAGCGCGACGTCGCTCGACACGCGCACGAGGGCGGAGGCGATGTCGTCGACTGTGCTCGGGTCGACGCGCAGCGCGGCCGCGTCCGTTCCGAACTTGTCGACGGGTGCGCCGAGAGCCGGCGCGGTGCTCGGCACGCCCACGCTCGACACGACGGGCACGCCGCGTGCCATCGCCTCGAGTGGCGGGAGCCCGAATCCCTCGGTCAGCGGGACGTAGGCGAAGGCACGCGCGCGGTCGTACAGCGCAGCCAGGACGCTGTCGTCGACCTCCCCCGCCGCGGCCACTCCTTCGGTGTCGACGAGCCCCGCTTCCCCCCAGCCCCTGGGACCGACCACCACGAGCTGGAACAGACCGCCGAGTGACGGCCGGGCGCGCGCGAAGGCCGTCAGCAGGCGCGTGAGGTTCTTCCTCGGCTCCAGGGTCGCCACCGTGAGCAGGTAGCCTCCAGTCACACCGAGCCGGCGTAGGAGCAAGGCTGCCCCGGAGGTGTCGAGCGTCTGGAGATGATCCATGCCGTGGGGGATGACGCGCACCCGCGCAGTGTCGGCCCCAGCCGACACGAGCGCCTCGGCGACCGGGATGGACGGAACGACGAACGCGTCGGCACGCCCGAGCGCACGCCCGAGCGCCGCTTCGTGCCAGCGCCGGCCGCGGGACGTGGTCGTTTCCGGATAAGCGCGCCAGGCGAGATCGTGCACGGTGACGACGAGAGGTGCCCTGGCGGCCCGACGCGTACGCACGGCGGGAGCCGCGAGCGACACGGAGTGAACGAGACGTGCCGCGCGGACCGAAGCGAGACCCACGTCCCAGGCAGCAGTGAGAAGCGGGGCGGGAAGAGCGGAGGCGCGCACCGGGAACCCCCACGCCTCGAGCGGGTCGGACCCCGCCGTGCGCGGGCGGCTTGCAAGGAGTTCGACCTCTGGGCCCCCCAGAGCTCTCAAGCCGTCGAGCAGGCCGCTCGCGTACCTCCCGATGCCGCCGGGAACGCGGCGGCGCAGCTGCTCGACGACGACGACGACCGGCTCTGTCATCCCAGGGCCGCGTCCCGATAGAGGCAGGCGAGACCGGCCGCGCACTCGTCCCAGTCGTAGGTCGCCGCTCGCGCGCGACCGCGCGCGACCAGCGCGGAGGCGAGCTCGTCGGAGTCGACAACCGAAGCGATCGCTTCGGCGAGCGCGATCTTGTCGCGCGGCTCGACCAGCAGCGCGGCGTCGCCCAGCACCTCTTCGAGCGCTCCCGTGCGCGTCGCGACCACCGCGGTGCCCGCGACCATCGCCTGGAGCGGCGGGTACCCGAACCCCTCGTAGAGCGAGGGGTAGGCAAGGACCGCCGCAGCCTCGAGCAGGCCGGCGAGCGTGGCGCCGTCGACCCAGCCAGTGACCACGATCCTCCCCCGCGCGTGCGAGTCTCCGAGGGCCCGCTCGAGCTCCTCGCTCCCCCAGCCCTCGGGACCCGCGAGGACGAGCCCGAGGTCCGGACGTGCCTGCGCCAGCAAGTCGAAGGCCGCGACCAGCCCGGGCAGATCTTTCCGCGGCTCAGCGGTGCCCACAGCGAGGACGTAGCGCGCGACCCCGGCCGGCAGGCAACGCGACGGCGCGCACGCATCGGGAGCCTGGAGCGGCGGAACCCCCGAGGCGACGGCGCGCACGCGGGTGGGGTCGGCGCCGAAGACCTCTACCACCTCCGCCGCCACCGCCGCCGAGTGAGTGTGCACCCAAGCGCCACGCGCCACCGCGCGGCGAACGAGACGGGGGTAGGCGAGCGTCGCCCGGTCGCACAGCTCCGGGTAGTGAACCGTCGTGAGATCGTGCACCGTGACGACCCGCGCGGCCCTCCGGGTCGGCGGGACCACGTAGTTCGTGCCGTGCACCACGTCTGCGGCACCTACGAACCACTCGATAGGTGGCGCATCGATCCGGCCCCACGATGCGTGAAGCGGACGCGCGGGCATCGCACGGTGCGCAATCGAAACGCCCTGCGGCACGCAATCGTCGATCGCGTGCCGCCGCCGCCAACTGATGGCGAAGGCCGTCGTCGTCATGTCGGCGCGGCGCGCAAGGCCTTCCAGTGCACCGGCACAGAAGGCTCCGACGCCCGTAGGGCTGCCGATGAGCGGCGTGGCGTCGAGCGCCACGCGGAGCGGGTCAGTCATCGGAGTCACCGGCGAACCCTGCGAGTGTGCGCAGGACCGCGTCCGACAGGGCCGGCCATGCGTCCGCGGCCCACGGCCCGAACGCACGATCCGAGAGCGCGCCGCACGCGATCCGCGCCTCCGGGTCGATCCAGAGGAACGACCCTGACCGCCCGAAGTGCCCGAAGGTCGCCGCGCTGTTGCTCGAACCGGTCCAATGCGGATGCTTCGCGTCGCGGAGCTCGAAGCCGAGCCCCCAGTCGTTGGGGTCCTGGTGACCGAAGCCCGGGAGCACGCCCGCTAGACCGGGGAACGCGACATTCGTCGCTGCGTCGAGCGTCTCGGGAGCCACCAGGCGCGGCGCCAGGAGCTCGGCTCCGAGCGCGAGGAGATCCGCCAGCGTGCCCTCGGCGCCGTAGGCAGGCGAGGCTCCGGGCGCAAGACGCACCCCAGCCATGCCGGCGGGCGCGAAGACCGCTTCTTCGACATACTCCCAGACGGGCATGGCGGCGCGCTCGCTGAGAAGCTCGCCGAGGACCTCGTAACCTGCGTTCGAATAGATCCTCCTCGTCCCGGGCGACGCGATCGGCTCCCTGTCGTCCGGCGCGAGGCCCGATGCGTGGGCTAGCAGGTGCGCGACGGTCGCGCCGGGCGGGCCCGCGGGATCGGACAAGGCGAGGGTCCCCTCTTCGACGGCGACCAGGACGGCCAGAGCCGTGCAGAGCTTCGTGACCGACGCCCAGGGGTACGACCGGTCGGTCTCGCCGGTCGTCCCGAGAAGGACGACTCCTGGGCGGAGCTCCCGGCCAGGCTCGGGGCCAGGCTTCCGGCCGGCGTCCTCAGCGGCCGCGGCGGCCGTGG
>JBOGGB010000242.1:0-10950 GCA_050743605.1 Acidimicrobiales bacterium | reverse complement strand
GATCGAACGGAGCCGTCGTGGCACGCGAGCACCTGCTGTCAGAGCCCAGCGAGCCCCGTGGCTCCCAGACGCGCCCGTCCCTCGGGCTCCTGCGCGGAGCCCAGTCCGGCCCGCTCGTCAGCCGCAGGAGGCTGCAGATCGCCCTCGCGCTCTTCTGGCTGCTCGACGGGGCGCTCCAGCTCCAGCCGTTCATGTTCACCCGGGGGTTCGCCGAACAGGTGATCGCACCCGCGGCGGGTGGCCAACCGGCGTTCGTGGTCGACCCCGTCCACTGGTCGGCGGCACTCATCCTGGGCCACCCGGTCCTCTGGGACGCGCTCTTCGCCGCGGTCCAGCTGGCCATCGGCGCCGGCTTGCTGTTCCGCCGGACGGTCCGGCCAGCCATCGTCGTGTCGATCGGCTGGGCACTCGGCGTGTGGGTGCTGGGCGAAGGGATCGGCGGCCTCGCCGGTGGCACGGCGACGTTTCTCACCGGGGCTCCGGGAGCCGTGATCCTTTACGGGCTCGTCGGGCTCGCGGCCTGGCCACGGCTCGAGGCTGAAGGCAGGGCGTCGCTCTCGTCGAGCTCCGCGGGGCTGCGGGCGCGGAGCCGCGTCCTCTTCGCTCCGGCCGGAGACGGGCGCCCCGCTGCCTGGGTCCCCGCGGCATGGGCGGCGCTTTGGTGCCTGTTCGCACTCCTGCGGGCCGTCTCGGCCACCTACTCGGCAGGTTCCCTCGCCGACCAGCTGCGAGCGAGCGCTTCTTCGGCGCCGGGCTGGCTCGCGCAGGCAGAGCGCTCGCTCGCGACGGCGGCGGGACACGGGATCGGACCCGTTCTCGCCCTCGTCCTCGTCGAAGCGGCGGTCGGGGTCCTCGCGCTGTGGGAGGGAGCGCCTCGCCGGATCGCGGTCGCGGTCGGTGTCGGTCTCGCCCTGGCCGTGTGGGTGATGGGCCAGGCATTCGGGCAGATCTCGACCGGGATGGGGACCGACCCGAGCTCAGCGCCGTTGGTGGTGCTGCTCGCGGCCGCGTTGTGGGGAAGCGGAGCGACCGAGCCCGCCATGCCACTGTGGGCCGGCAGATGGCACTCGGGCTCCGAGCTTCCGCGAGGGGCTCGACGCAGGGTGGCGAGCGCCCTGCCACCGCCGTGATCCGGCGCGAAGGGATCACCGGGGGCCACGCCGTCGTCCGGGGAATGGTGGCCGCGCGGCAGGCTGGTGTGCCCGGTGAGCCGGCTCACGGAGGCTCCCGACGCCCCGGTCCGACCCGCTTGCCTCCAATGGTGGGACGATGACCGCGTGGCAGGCGACCGGTCGGAGCCAGGGGACGGGCGTCCGATGGCTGCGCTCGGGGATGCGCAGCTGGTCGTCGCCGTCGGACGTGGGGACGAAGCGGCGATCGCCGAGCTCTACCACCGCCACAGCCACCCCGTCTACGGGCTGGCGCGCAGGCTCCTCGTCGGTGGGAGCGAGGCCGAGGACGTCACCCAGGAGGTGTTCGTCCACCTGTGGGAGCACCCGGAGCGCTTCGATCCGGACCGGGGCACGCTCCGGACCTACCTGCTCACCCGCACGCACTCCCGGTCCGTCGATGCCATGCGTGCCAGTGCCGCCCGCCTCGGCCGGGAGGAGCGGGACGCTCGCAGCTCCCCGATCGTCACGTCCGACCTCGAACGGGAGGTCTGGGACCTGGCCGTGGCAGAGCGGATGTCGAGAGCCGTCGCCGCCCTTCCTGCGTCCGAGCGGGCCGCCATCGAGCTCGCGTACTTCTCCGGCCACACCTACCGGGAGGTGGCCGAGCTCCTGGCCGAGCCGGAGGGTACGGTGAAGAGCCGTATCCGCAAGGGTCTCCAGCGGCTGCGAACGGCGCTGGACAACGTGGAGGTCCACGATGATCGCGGATCCTGAGCACGAGCGGCTCGCAGAGTTCCTCGGCGCCTACGCGCTCGACGCGGTGGAGCCCAGCGAGAGGCAGCTGGTAGAAGGGCACCTGGAGGCGTGTCCCCGGTGCAGGTACGAGCTGGACGGCCTGCGCAAGGTCGCAGCCGACCTGGCGATGAGCTGGGCGCACGAGGGCGAGCAGCCGCCCGCGGCCCTCTGGGACCGGATCGCGGCACAGATCGGCGCCGGCGCCGGCGACCGTTCGGGGCAAGTCGTCGCGTTGCCATCGGACCTGGCCGGTCGTTCCCGGCGGCGGTCTCACGGGCGAACGACGCGCCACCAGCTCGCCTGGCTGGGTGGTGCCGCCGCCGCCGCTGCCGCTGTGGCGATCGCCGGGCTCGCCGTCGGCCTGGTGCAGAGCCAAGGCCAGGTTCACCAGCTCCAGTCCGCCATTGCCGGGCGTGGGTCGAATGCCGCGGTGCGCGCCGCGCTCTTGAGCCCGGGTCGTCGGGTAGTCGAGCTTCGCTCGACGGCGGGGACCGACGTCGCGGAGATCGTCGTGCGGCACGACGGGATCGGCTACGTCGTGCACACGAGGATGACCCCGCTGCCGGCAGTCGAGACGTACCAGCTCTGGGCGAGCATCGACGGGCGCCCGATCTCCCTCGGGCTGCTCGGCCGCGAGCCGGTGCGGGGCGCCGCCTTCAGCCTCGGGACTTCGGCCGCCGCCGCCCGCGAGCTCATGGTGACCATCGAGCCCTCCGGCGGGGTGTCGGTGCCCGGGCAAGCGCCGATCGCGACCGCGCCCCTCTCCCTCGCCTGAGCGGCGCGGACGTCCTCGGGCGCTCCCCGAGCCTTCCGGCCGATGCGCGGGGCCTGGGGGCGCCGTACCCTTCGGTCATGCGTCCAGCGGCCCTGGCCCTCGCCAACCGCCCCGCCCGCAGCCGCCCCGGAGCCGGTGAACCCCCTGTCCCGGGAACGGGGCCATGAGCTGGCCGCTGTTCCTCGTCGGCCTCTTGGTGGTGGTGCTCACCTCGACGAACGTGCTGTTCACCATGGTGCTCCCCCGACGGCCGTTCGGCATCGATCGGTTCACCTTGGTCGTCAACCGCGTCGTCCTCAAGACGATGAGCTTCGTGTCGCACTTCTTCCCCACCTACGAATGGAAGGACGCGGTCCTCTCGCCCATGGGGCCTATCGCCCTCGTGCTGCAGCTCCTCCTGTGGGCCGGCGGGCTCATCCTCGGCTTCGGGTTGCTGATCGCGGCGACAGGCCACTCGATCGGCGACGGCCTGCTCCAGGCCATGACGTCGCTGTTCACCGTCGGCTCGGCGCACGAAGGTGGTGTGCCGGTTCCTTCGTTCGACGTTCCGTGTGGTGCGATCTGGGTGGTCATCGTTGCCCTGCAGATCGCCTACCTGCCCACGCTCTACAGCGCCTTCAGCCGGCGCGAGTCGCTGGTGGCGCTCTTGGAGGGCCGCGCCAGCGTGCCCGCGTGGGGCCCAGAGATCCTCATCCGCCACCAGCTCGTTGGCATCGTCGACGCGCTGCCGGATCTCTACTCGTCGTGGGAGGCCTGGTCGGCCGACGTGGCCGAGAGCCACACGACCTACCCTGTCCTGCTCCTCTTCCGCTCGCCCGAGGCGTGGTACTCGTGGATCGTCAGCCAGCTGGCAGTGCTCGACGCCGCGGCGATCCACCTCGCGATCGCGCCGTCCAGCGCAAGCTCCCGAGCGAGGCTCTGCCTCCGCATGGGCTTCACCCTGTTCGATCGCATCGCGCTGTCGCTCGGCTGGGACGTGGACCCCGACCCCGACCCCGAAGCGGCGATCTCCCTCACGTTCGAGGAGTACGCGCAGGCGATCGACAAGCTCGCGGAGGCCGGCTTCCCGATGGAGCGCAGCGCAGAGGAGTCTTGGCCCGACTTCCGGGGTTGGCGCGTGAACTACGAGGTCGTCGCCTACCGGCTCGCGGACCGGCTCACCGCGCCGCCTGCACCCTGGTCCGGACCACGGCACCACCTTCGCAGCGGCCCTGTGCTCCCGAAGCGTCCTCCGCAGCGTCATCCCGGGGAACACCCGACCCGCTCGCACGCAGTCGTCGGGTCTCCTGTGCGCCGTGTGCGCTCCTCGCGCCGCCCGAGCTCCCGATCGCGCGAGGCCTGAGCCGCTGAACCGCCCTTCACCGCTCGTCGGCCGTGATCCACTTCTCGACCTGCACGGGCCGGTACGTGTCGATCAGCTCGAAGACCTCGCTGTGCGTTGCCGCACGCGGCAAAAGCCCGCGATTCTCGGACTTCAGCAGTCCCACGGCAACCATCCGGTCGAGCTGCGCGACGAGGGGCTCCCAGAACCGATCCACGTCGAGGAGCACGATCGGCTTGCGGTGGAGGCCGAGCTGCGACCAAGTCGCGATCTCCGCGAGCTCCTCTAGGGTGCCAAGGCCGCCGGGGAGCGCCACGAAAGCATCGGAGAGGTCGTACATCTTCTGCTTGCGCTCGTGCATCGAGCTCACGTCGTAGCGAGTCGTGAGGCCGGTGTGGGCGATCTCGCGGCGGAAGAGCCCCTCGGGGATCACCCCCGTCACCTTCCCGCCGCCCGACAAGCACGCGTCTGCCACGGTGCCCATCAGCCCGACGCTGCCGCCGCCATAGACGAGCTCGACGCCTCTCGTCGCGAGCTCCGCTCCCAGCGCGTGCGCCGTGTCGGCGAACCGCTCGTCGGTCGGGAGCGAGGAGCCGCAGAACACGCACAGGGCATGAAGTGTCGCCACGGCCTGGAGGCTAACGGATCGAACGGCGCGGGCCTGTCCCGTCGACGGGCGCGCCATCGCACGCGACCTTGTCGACGTCGAGCCAGATTCGCGCGAAAGCGCCCGTCTGGTGGTACATGCCGGGGGAGTTCGGTCGCCTCTTGACGTTCCCGCTGCCAGAACCGTAACGTCGTTTCGATCAAGGATTCGCGGGTGCGCGAGGCCGCGAACATGGGAGCCTGCGGGCGTGAGCACGGGGGGTCGACGAATGGTCACCACGACTGCTGACAATCCCGATCCATGTGCGCGACGGGGTGCGCCCTCGTCTTTCGGCCGTCGTCGCTGGAGCGCGGTGCCGGTGGGCGTTGCGCTGCTCCTCGCAGTCGCGGGAGCGGGGATCGGGGCCGGGCTGTCGAGCGGGCCCGCGGCCGCCAACCAGGCGACCCATGCCAACCAGGCGACCCATGCCAATCAGGCGACCCATGCCAACCAGGCGACCCATGCCAAGCAGATCCTGACAGGGGGGAGCGCGAGCTACTCGCTCCTGCCGGGCGACAATTTCACATGGATCCTCCCGATCGAGAGCGAGCAGGCGTACGAGCCGTACGAGACGAACGTCGAGGACGAGACGTACCTCCCGCTCCTCTGGTTCGGCACCGGCTCCAAGACCGGCATCGACTACAAGCTGTCGATCGCCGAGCCTCCGGTGTGGAGCAACGGCAACAAGACGGTCACCATCCACATGAAGCGCAACTTCAAGTGGTCGACAGGCGCACCGGTCACATCGAAGGACGTGGAGTTCTTCTACGAGCTCTACCAGGTCGGCAAGAGTCAGATTGGCAACTACCTGCCCGGCCTGTTCCCCGACAACGTCGCGAGCATCTCGTTTCCCGGCGCCTACACAATCGTGATCAAGCTGAAGAAGTCCTACAGCCCGACGTGGTACACGGGGAACCAGCTCGGCTGGATCTACCCGCTCCCCGTGCAGGCCTGGGACAAGACGTCTGCGACAGGGAAAGGCAGCCTCGAGAGCTCATCGACGGCGGCAGGTGCGAAGGCGGTCTTCACATTCCTGTTTTCCCAGGCGAAGGACCGGCGCACCTACGGGACGAACCCGATGTGGAAGGTCGTCGACGGTCCCTTCGAGATCAAGAGCTACGACCCCGTCACGCACGCTGCGACCTTCGCCAGGAATGCGCGCTACACCGGCGCGACAAGACCACGCCTGTCTTCCTACAGCGTCTACAGCTACACAACAGCGACTGCCGAGCTCGACGCCCTGCGTTCGGGGAAGCTCACGTTCGGCTACATCCCCTACAGCGACCTCTCCCAGATCTCGTACTACAAGAGCCACGGCTACTCGATAAAGGCATGGCCCATCTTCTACGACGAGGTGGTCGAGCTCGGCTACACCTCCAAGACATGGGGGCCACTGGTCAAGCAGCTCTACATCCGTCAGGCGCTCCAGCACCTGATCACAGAGAAGCTCTACATCACAAGGACGCTTGGCGGCTACGGGCTTGTCGACTACGGGCCCGTCGCGGACTACCCCCATTCGAGCTACGTGGGACCGGCGCTTCGGGAGGACCCCGACCCTTACGACCCGCGAGCCGCGGCGAAGCTGCTCACTGAGCACGGCTGGGCCAAGGGCTCCGGAGGAGTGGATGTGTGCAGGAGGCCCGGGACCGGCCCCCGCGACTGTGGCAAGGGCATTCCCAAGGGCAGGAAGCTCACATTCCTCTACATGTACTCGGCGGGGACAACAGCCTTTGCCGACGAGGTGGAGGCGTTCGCCACCGCAGCGAAGTTCGTCGGGATCGACCTGCGGCTCGACAGTCAGACCGTCACAACCATGTACACGATCGCCGGCGTCTGCCCCACATCACCCCCGTGCAAGTGGGGCCTGGCGGGCTACGCGGGCTGGTTCTGGAACTACGGGCAGTACGAGCTCCTCCCTTCCGCAGAGGACGAGTTCGGGAAGGGCAACTACTGGGGCGGCGGCTACTACACAAAAAAGGCGCAGCAGCTCATCACAGCGGCCGAGACCTCCCCGGGGACCGGCTCCCTCTACGCGGACGAGGAGTACCTCACCGATCAGGTCGCTTCCTTATGGTGGCCGCTCCAGGACTGGGAGGTGGTCGCCGCGAAGAAGAACCTGTCTGGCTGGCAGAAGCTCAACCCCTACGGGAACTACATGCCCCAGACGTGGTACTTCACCGGCTCGGCGTAGCTTCACCGGCTCGGCGGAGGGCCTGACGCGCGGTGATCGGCTACGTCGTCCGCCGCCTCGGCCAGGCGGTGATCGTGCTCGTGCTCGTGACGATCATCGTCTTCGCACTTCTCCACGCGCTGCCGGGAGGGCTGGTCAGGGCGCAGCTCGGGGCGAAGGCGTCCACGTTCGCGGTCCACCAGCTCACCCTCCAGGAGGGCCTGACAAAGCCGCTCCCCTTCCAGTACTGGGTCTGGCTCTCGAACCTCGTCCACGGCAACCTCGGCTTCGCCTACCAGCTCGAGACGCCGGTCTCGACCCTCATCGCCGAGACCCTCCCGCGCACACTCGTCCTTGCAGGAAGCGGACTGCTCCTCGCGAGCGTCTTCGCCCTCCCGCTTGGGCTGCTGCAGGGGAGCCGGCGCAATTCGCTGTTCGACTACGGGGCTTCCGGGTTCCTCCTCACCGCGTACTCGACGCCCTACCAGCTCCTCGGCGTCGTCCTCATCCTCGTTTTCACCATCCAGCTCAACCTGCTACCGGCGACCGCGACAGGCTTCGGTCAGGGGTTCGGCACCGACGTGAAGGTGCTCGCGCTGCCCGTGCTCGCCCTCTTCCTCGGGAACATCGCCTACTTCTCCCGGTACGTCCGCAGCTCGGTGATCGACAACATGGGAGAGGACTATGTGAGGACGGCGAGGGCGAAGGGGGTCTCCAGGTCAGGGATCCTCCTGCGCCACGTGCTGCGCAACTCCCTCCTCCCCTTCGTCTCGGCCGTGGGCCTGAGCCTGCCGACATTGGTGAGCGGGACGCTGGTGATCGAAGTGCTGTTCAGCTATCCGGGGCTCGGCACCTTGTTCTGGCACGCGCAGCAGCACCGGACATACCCGCTCCTCCTAGGGATCCTGCTCGTCGTCACCATGCTCGTCGTCGTCGGCAACCTCTTCGCCGATCTCGCCTACGCGGCGCTCGACCCTCGGATCCGGCTGTGACCGACGTCACGCCTGCCGCGGAGGGTACAGCGATGCTCGCCGGCCCGGCCAGGGACGCGCCAATCGGCGCGCCGACCGGCCTCTCCGGGGTGCCGGTGTCCCCCGGCGGGTCCTCGCGCTGGCAGAGATGGCGTGTGGGTGCGGCGGTCTTTGCGTCGAACCGCTTCGCCCTGGTGAGCCTGGCCTTCCTCGTCGCCCTGGTGCTCTTCTGCTTCGTGGGACCGTTCTTGTACCACACCGACCAGACCGCCGCGACACTGCTCAACGCGAACCTGGCGCCCTCCGGGCAATTCCCGCTCGGCACCGATCCTGACGGCTTCAACGAGCTCGGGCGTCTCATGCTCGGAGGACAGAGCACGCTCGAGGTGGGTTTCGCGGTCGCCTGCCTCGCCACGGGCTTCGGTGCGCTGTGGGGGGCGCTCGCCGGCTACATCGGGGGCTTCGTGGACGCGCTGCTCATGCGCGTGGTCGACACGGCGCTTTCCATCCCCTATCTCTTCCTGGCCGTCCTTCTCGCCACGCTGTTCCAGCCTTCGCTGTGGCTCATCGTCGCAACCATCACCGCGGTGAGCTGGCCTTCCACCGCGCGTATCGTCCGCAGCGAGACGCTCTCGCTGCGGACGCGCGACTACGTGACGGCGGCCAGGGGGTTCGGGAGCTGGCAGCTTCGGCTCGTCGGGCGCCACATCCTGCCGAACTCCTTCGGATCGATCGTGGTGAACTTCACGCTCAGGGTCGCGACAGCGATCTTCATCTTCGCCCTGCTCGCTTATCTCGGTCTCGGCGTCCCGCTGCCGGCCACCAGCTGGGGGCAGATGCTCCAGCAGGGCATCACACATCTCTACGACAACTACTGGTGGGAGCTGTGGCTTCCGGGAGCGGCAATCGTCCTCGCGGTCATCGCGATCAGCGCGATCGGCGACGGGCTCTACGACGTCGTGGTGAAGCGAGAGGCCACGAGCCCGGTCAGGTGACCCCATCCCCGGATGGGCGCGCGCTACCAGGGACCTGTCGTGACCGACGTCGACCAAGGGCTGGCGATCCGGATAATGACCCGCGACCGGTACCCACACGGCCGGCCCGCCAACCATGGCTTGACCAGGCGAGACGACAGGGGGACCGGAGGTGTCTGCGGAGGAGACGCCTGGGCGGGGCACGAGCTCGTTGGTCGCGACCGCCTCGAGCGGGCTACAGTGCCCTCCCAAGGGCTGGCGTCAACTCCTGTGAGTGAGGTGGAGATGCCAGCTCATGCAGCGGTCCCGACGCCGAGCGGGCGCGTGACCGCCGGTGGCCGGGGACGCCCGCCAACCGCGGTCGCCGAGCGTGTCGAGGTGAGCCCCCGTACGGGCACGACATTCCTCTCGGAGCTCCTGCGCGCGCTGGTCGCTGCAGGCAACGGCAACCGCGGCGTCCGTCTCCCCGCGCGTCGTACGGGGATCAACGGGGAGATCGCCCGCGCGCTCAACGTGCTGGCGAGCCGCCAGGACAGCTTCGCCAGCGAGGTCGCGCGGGTGGCAGACGTCGTGCGCCGCGAGGGTCGGACCACGGTCCGCCTGCGCCCGAAGCCGTCGTTCGGAAGCTGGATCTCGACGGTCGAGGCGACCAACGCGTTGATCGACGACCTCGTTCGGCCGACGACCGAAGTGACCCGGGTCATCTCCGCGGTGGCAGAGGGCGACCTCACTCAGAAGGTCCTCCTCACGATCGACGGCCGCCCCGCCCGCGGTGACATCGCAGAGATCGGCGCCGTCGTGAACTCGATGGTCGACCAGCTCCGCGCATTCTCGACCGAGCTCACCCGGGTTGCCCACGAGGTGGGAACCGAAGGTCACCTCGGTGTCCAAGCGGACGTGAAGGGGATGTCCGGCATCTGGCGCGATCTCACCGGATCGGTGAACTCGATGGCCGAGAACTTGACCGACCAGGTGCGTGACATCGCGCTGGTGACGACCGCGGTCGCAGGTGGTGACCTCTCACAGAAGGTGACCGTCGACGTCCGCGGCGAGCTGCTCGAGCTCAAGCAGACCGTCAACTCGATGGTCGACCGGCTCCGCTCCTTTGCTCACGAGGTGACCCGGGTCGCCCGGGAAGTCGGCACCGAGGGGCGGTTAGGCGGCCAGGCGGACGTCCAGGGCGCGTCCGGGACGTGGCGAGACCTGACCGACAGCGTGAACCAGCTCGCGGGGAACCTCACGAGCCAGGTGCGCAACATCTCGCAGGTCACCAAGGCCGTCGCGCGCGGCGACCTGTCGCAGAAGATCACAGTCGACGCCCGCGGCGAGGTCGCCGAGCTGAAGGACACCATCAACACGATGGTCGACCAGCTCTCCGCGTTCGCAGACGAGGTGACCCGGGTCGCCCGGGAGGTCGGCACCGAAGGCAAGCTCGGGGGGCAGGCCCGCGTGGGCGGGGCGGCAGGGACCTGGCGCGATCTCACCGACTCGGTGAACTCCATGGCGGCGAAGCTCACCGACCAGGTGCGCGACATCGCCCGCGTGACGACGGCCGTCGCGAAGGGTGACCTCTCCCGGAAGATCCAGGTGGACGTGCGCGGCGAGATCGCCGAGCTGAAGGACACCATCAACACGATGGTCGACCAGCTGTCCGCCTTCGCCGCCGAGGTGACGAGGGTCGCCCGGGAGGTCGGCACCGAAGGCAAGCTCGGTGGGCAGGCCGAAGTGGAGGACGTCTCGGGCACCTGGAAGGACCTCACCGATAGCGTGAACCAGCTCGCGGGGAACCTCACGGGCCAGGTGCGCAACATCGCGCAGGTCACCACCGCGGTCGCCAAGGGGGACCTCTCCCAGAAGATCACCGTCGACGCCCGGGGAGAGGTCGCGCGGCTGAAAGAGACGATCAACACGATGGTCGACCAGCTGTCCGCCTTCGCCGCCGAGGTGACGCGCGTCGCGAAGGAGGTCGGCACCGACGGCAAGCTCGGCGGCCAGGCGAACGTCGCCGGCGTCAGCGGCGTGTGGAAGGACCTCACCGACAACGTCAACACGCTCGCCGGCAACCTCACCGACCAGGTGCGCAACATCGCAGACGTCACGACCGCGGTCGCGAACGGCGACCTGTCGAAGAAGATCACCGTCGACGTCCGCGGCGAGGTGCTCCAGCTCAAGGACACGATCAACAC
>JBOGGB010000241.1:0-3229 GCA_050743605.1 Acidimicrobiales bacterium | reverse complement strand
CCGACTTCGCAGCGGTCGACCATCTGAACCTCGACGTCAGGACCGGTGAGATCTTCGGGCTTCTCGGCCCGAACGGCGCAGGGAAGACCACCACCGCCGGCATCCTCACGACGAGGGTGGTGCCGACGTCGGGCCGGGCCTTCGTCGGCGGGGTAGACGTCGCGGCGCACCCGGCGCTCGCCAAGCAGCTGAGCGGGATCGTCTCGCAGCAGAACACGCTCGACCGCCAGCTGACCGTGTGGGAGAACCTGTACTTCCACGGCAGGCTCTTCGGCATGGGTGCGTCGGCCTCCCGGCGTACCGCCGGCGAGCTCCTCGAGCAATTCCAGCTCGATCGGTGGGCGAAGGCGTCGGTGTACGCGCTGTCGGGGGGGATGGCGCAGCGCCTGATGGTGGCCAGGGCGATCTTCCACCGGCCCGCGGTCCTGTTCCTGGACGAACCGACGGCCGGGCTGGACCCGCAGAGCCGGCTCGCGCTCTGGGAGATCCTCGAGCGGCTGAACCAAGAGGGGCAGACCATCCTCCTCACCACCCACTACATGGAGGAGGCGGACAAGCTCTGCGGCCGGGTCGCCATCATGGACCACGGCAGGATCCTCGCCCTCGACACGCCGGACGCGCTGAAACGCGGGACCGGTGCGGACACCATCGTGACGGTGCGCTCGGGAAGCAGCCTCGAGGCGCTCGGCGACCTGCTCGCGCGGGAGGTCGAAGGGGTCACCCGCACGCACGTGTCGGAGGGGGCACTGCAGCTGCACGTGAGCGGCGAGCACCGCCTGATCCCCGAGATCGTCCTGGCCGCCGAGCGCCACGGCCTCGACCTCGTCGACCTCTCGGTCGCCGAACCGTCGCTCGAGACCGTCTTCATCTCGCTCACCGGTCGGGAGCTGCGGGACTGATGGCGGTCAGCACCAACGAGGTCACGGACGCGAGCTCGGCGCCGCGGGGAGAAGCCAGCCGCACCATCGACGTCCGTCTGCGGCCCGTCGTCACCGCGAGCTACGTCGCGCTGGGAGCGCTGCTGCTGCGCGACCTCGTGGTGCTGTGGAAGGACAAGTGGATCTTCGTGCTGCGCACGCTCGTCCAGCCGTTCCTCCTTTGCTTCGTGTTCCTCTACGTGTTCCCCAAGATCGGCCAGGGCATCGGGGGAAGCGGATCCTCCGCCGAATCGACCTTTGCGACCGTGCTCGTCCCCGGGGTGGTGGGCATCTCGATCATGTTCCAAGGAGTGCAGTCGATCGCGCTCAACATGGCCCAGGAGTTCGGCTTCACCCGCGAGATCGAGGACCGCGTCCAGGCACCCTGCCCGATCTGGCTCGTCGCGATGGCCAAGGTGCTGTCGGGCGCGGCCCAAGGTGTCATCTCAGCGGTACTGGTGCTCCCCATCGCGGACGTCGTGCATGCTCCAGGTGTCGAGGCGCACCTCGACTTGCGCTGGTGGATCGTGCTCACGCTGGTGCCGCTCGCCTGCGTCGCGATGGCCAGCCTGGGACTCGTGCTCGGAACCAGCTTCGAACCTCGGAACATCGGTCTCATGTTCGGGTTCATCATCCTGCCGATCACGTTCCTCGGCGGCACCTACTACTCCTGGACGACCCTCGCCCCCGTACAGGTCGGCGGCTTCCACTGGCTGCAGATCCTGGTACTGCTGAACCCTCTCATCTACGTGAACGAGGGGATGCGCGCCGCGTTCACGTCGTTCCCCCATATGCACCTGTACGTGATCTACCCGGTCCTTGCCGGCTTCGCGGCGATGCTCCTGGCAACCGGCCTGCGGAACTTCAGGCGTCGAGTCCTCGCCTGACCGTCACCTGGGGTCGCGCCCCGGGCGCAGGGCCGGCCGCCCCTGGAGCCGGTGGTGGCACAGGGTCGTGCGCCGCTGCCGCGGGCCAGGCCTCCACCGGGGTGGTCACCCGCAGGCGGACCCGGTCGAGGAGCCCTACGGACTGGCTCCCGGCGACCCGGGCCACGAGTGTCTCGGGAAGGCCGGCGCGGGGGGGCTCGACGCGGACGCGCACGGTGGTGTCGTGCCCGTGGTAGTCACAGCTGAGCACGACCGCGCTCGGCTCCTTGGCGCCGCCCGGACCTCCGCCCGGACCTCCGCGCCGACCGCCTCCCGCGTCGTCGAGCGCCAGGTCGAGCTGCTCCGGGCGCACTAGGACCGTCAGCGCGGCACCGTCGGGTCGTGCAGGCCCGAAGAGGGCGAGCGGACCCAGGGCGGTCTCGACGATCGACCCTCGGGCCGCTCCCGTGAGGAGGTTCGCCTCCCCGACGAACGACGCCACCTCCGGGTCCACGGGGTGGTTGTAGAGGTGGAACGGCGCGTCCACCTGCGCGATGACGCCGTCGCGCAGCACCGCGACCACGTCGGCCGACGACAACGCCTCGTCCTGGTCGTGCGTGACGAGCACGGCAGTGGTCCCCGCCCGCCGGAGCACGGCGAGCACGTCTCCGCGCACCTGGGTCCGCAGCCCCGCGTCTAGGGAGGCGAAAGGCTCGTCCAGGAGCACGAGGCGTGGATCGGGTGCCAGCGCGCGTGCGATCGCGACGCGCTGCTGCTGGCCTCCGGAGAGCTGGTGGGGGTAACGCCCGCCCAAAGACTCCAGACCGACCATCGTGAGAAGTTCGTCCACCCGCCCTCCGCGCGCCCGGCGCGAGAGCCCGAACCCGACGTTCGTGCGGACGTCGAGGTGCGGGAAGAGGCTGCCCTCCTGCGAGACGTAGCCGATGCGACGGCGCTCCACCGGCTCGTGGTGGCGTGCGTCGTCCACGATCCGACCGGCGATGCGCACAGACCCCGAGTCCGGTCGCTCGAACCCCGCGAGCACCCGTAGCAGCGTCGTCTTCCCGCTGCCGGAGGGTCCCAGCACCGCGGAGATCGCCCCCTCCGGGACGTCGAGGTCGACTCCGAGGAGGACCGCCTGCGGACCGAACGACTTCTCGAGCCCGCGGACGCAGAGCTCGCCCTGCCCGAGTCCGGCTGGTCCGTACCCGTTCGCTCCGTTCCCGCTATTCGGATGTCCGAACATTCCCCTTCAGGGTACCCTGAGGAGCAGAAGCCCGACGTGGGGCACCCGGGCCCGCGCCCTCACGCCTGGCGGATCTGCGAGCGGAGTCGGGCTACCCACTCGTCCGCGTGGCGCCAGGCCTCACCGGCCTCCTCCCGGCGCCTGGGAGCCTGCGGCCCGCCCGCAGGGTAGGAGCCGAGGAACTTCACGTCGGCAAGGTT
>JBOGGB010000240.1:0-4600 GCA_050743605.1 Acidimicrobiales bacterium | reverse complement strand
CTTGAAGCGCACCGGGATGCATACCGCGCTCGCCTACCTGCGGATCGCCCAGCACCCCGACCTCATCGCCCATGCGGACATCTCGGACACCATCCGCCGGCCGTCGCGCAAGATCTCTCGCAACGTGGCCGAGATGCTCACCAAGGGATCTCACTCCTCGGTGGCCGACATCCGGCGCCTGGCCGGGCGGTTGAGCGGCGGCGACGCCGAAAAGCTCGTGTCCTATGCCAAGGACCTCGAGCATGTGGCCGGCGCACGAACCACCGCCGAAGCCTTGCGGATTGTGCGCCTTTCGGTCGGGCTCGGAGCCTCGATGGACGAGCTCGACAGCTCTCGAGGTGAGGCGGACCGCTCCACTCACGTCGACGACCTCTTGGTCTTGGAAACGGTGGCGGCCCTTCACCCCGACGTCGCCACCTTCGAGTCCTGGCTCACCGGGATGCTGACCCAACGACGACTCCCGGGACCGGCGGTGCAATTGTCGACGGTCCACAAGATCAAGGGCAAGGAGTGGCCACGGGTGGTCGTCTTCGGTGCGACCCATGGGCTCTTCCCGCACCGGCGGGCGGAAGACGAAGAAGAAGAGCGCCGGGTCTTCCACGTCGCCCTCACCCGGGCCAGGCTCCAAGTTGCCGTCCTCTATGACGAGGATGCGCCGTCGCCGTTTGTCGCCGAGCTTGACGGCTCCCGTCCCCGAACGCAGGCACTCGTAGTCGGAAGGGCGGACAGGGAGCCCGTCAATCGGGCGCACCATGGGTCGGCTGCGTCGGCGCAACGTCGTACGGGTCGGAGCCCCACGCCATCGGTCGTGGTACCTCGAGGCCGGCCAAGAGGACCGCGACCTCCGCGACCTCCAATTCGCGTCGAGGCCGCCGTCGGGCTCGAACTCGAGATCGGCGGCCAGCACGCACGCGTCGTCGAACTCCGCGATGCCGGCACGCTTGTGCGGATGGGAGAGATGCGGACCGAAATCGCCTACGGAACCGATGTACGTGTCGAGGGAAGGTTGGTGACGCTTGGGGCCCCGTCTGCCGGGGATGAACTGTCGCCTGACGGCGAGCGGTTGGAGCAGGCGCTGCGTCAGTGGCGCAGCGAGACCGCCAAGGCCGAGAAGATGCCCGCCTACGTCGTGATGAACGATGCCGAACTGAGGGGCGTGGCTGCCGCGGCACCGAGGACGTTGAGTCAACTCGGGCGCTGTCGCGGCATCGGGCCGGTTCGGCTCGAACGTTACGGGGACGAGATCCTCGCTGTCATCGAAGCGGTGTTGGCGTAGCCATCATCAGAGAGTACGGAAGCGTCCCATCCCCGGCGTACTGGGGCACCGTCAACCGACTTGGGCAGCGGTGCTTATGGGCTACCCGTAAGTGAACGTCCTCCGGGTGTGCCAGCCGGGCCTCGACCCGGGCGAGTTGCTCCTCTTGTGCGTGGAGTCGGGCGTGGGCCTGCTGGCGCCGCAGCCCCAGGATGCCCCGGAGCTGATCGATGGTCACCTCTTCGGAGAGAACCTCGGCGATCTCCCCGAGGGGTAGCCCGAGGTCCCGCAGGACGAGGACCCGATGGAGCCGGTGCAGCTGCTCGGCGCTGTAGAAGCGGTAGCCCGTCTGCGGGTTCACGACCGCCGGCGTCAGCAACCCGATCTCGTCGTAGTGGCGCAGAGTCCGGACCGACACCTGCGCGAGGCGGGCCACCGTTCCGATGCCGTACATGGCTCACAGTGAACCAGGTGACGCGACGTGAGAGTCAAGGGTCGAGCCCAGTGTCCGTCGGTGTGCGTGTCCATCGCTCTTCCCCGTATCCCATACCAGCGGCTTGAGTGATGGGTCGCCCTATCTCCGACCGCCGGATAGGTGGGATGCCGTATGGACGGGTGTGTCGCGTCGGTCAGCGGCGTATCGTGGCCGCCATGGGGTTCGTGGAGAAGTTCCTAGGAGCGCCGGGGGTGCTCGAGGTGGGGGGCCGACAGCTCAAGCGTTACCACGTTGCCTCTGTTGGCCAGGAGGTTGAGCCGGAGGTGCAGGAGGCCGCATACGCCTTCGTCGCCGAGCTGTTGCCCGCTCCCGACGAAGAGACGCCGCCGGCAGGCTTCACCGTCCTGCACCGAAACTCGCAGGGCGCATTCATCGACGCCTACAGCTGGGTGTGGGGAAACGTCATTGAATGCCGAGTGGCTGCTGCAGGCGTGCCGGGCCTCGGGTGTGACGACAAGGACCCGACGCACTTCATGCCGCTCGCACGTCCGTGGATCGGCTGCGTGTGGGAGCTCGCACCGATCGGCCATGAACGCTCGGCGTGGGTCCGTCACATCCTCGAACCCGATACCCCTGATCTGGTCGGTGACCTGGCCGACACCTACCGCGAGGGTATGACCGGTGGCTCGCGGTGAACGACTTCGACTTCTTGGTCGGTGGGTGGACTGTAGCCAATCGCCGTCGCCGGCAGTTCCTCCGAGACTTCGACGAGTGGGACGAGTTCCCAGGCGAATCGACGTGCATCAGACTCTTCGACGGCGCCGCCAACTTCGGCTGGATTACGTTCTCCACCCTCCGCTCGTTGGGAGCAAGCCTTCTCCGTCGACGGTGAACAGTCCTGGGAGACCAACTGGGTGATGAGCTTCGAGCGCCTAGAGTGACTCGAGGTGTTCCTCTCAGTCGATGACGACCCCGGCCATACGACTTCGTCATGGGCACGACCGGGCTTGCGAGTGGGGATGCGCTCCGAAGAGCGGGCACAGCTCGCCGGCTCGGCGAACCGCATGGACGGCTTCGCTGCGTCCCGCCGTCGTCTGTTCCTCAAAGTATGGTGAGCGTGTCCCCAAAGGTGCATCACCTTGCCGGCCTTCGCCTCGCTGCCGGTCGGGGGCGCAACGACCCGACTACATGCGCCTGTACAGTCGCGAACATGCAACTGAGGCACGCTTTCGCGGACTTGGGCCTCAAGGCGATGAACAGAACCCACCAGGCAGTGATCCGCCTCAGCGGCGGTCGTGTGCTGAACCGGGCGTTCGGTATGCTCGTTGTCGAGCTGCACACCATCGGCCGAAAGTCGGGACGGGACCGGGTGACGATGCTCACTTCGCCGATCGTTGAGGCCGATCGAATCGTGCTGGTCGCGTCGAAGGGTGGAGACGAGCGGGACCCCGACTGGTTTTGCAACCTTGCCGACCATCCCGATGTCGTAGTGGTGATGGACGGGACGCTGCGCGCGATGCGTGCCCGGGTGGCCACAGCAGAGGAGCGTGCTGCCCTCTGGCCGCGTGTTGTCGACGCCTATCGGGGTTATGCCAGCTACCAGCGGCGCACGGCGCGCCAGATTCCACTCGTCATCTGTGAGTCTCGGCCGACGGCTGGCTGAGGTCGACACTTGTTCGCCTAGTGAGTAGCAGACGTGGTTCGCAAGATCCGCGTCATCACCACGGTCTGGTTCAAGTCAACGAGTAGCGCCACAGGTGGTTCCACCGCCGAGACGGGGATGCCGCAGATGCGGTCACGCCGAGAAACTGGTCGACCCCCGCGCGAGTTTCCATGCTTTAGCCACGACGGATGAGTTGCAGTGCCCCCAATTCGCTGGCGCCACATCCAGCCGCGTGCGTCCACAACGCTGGGAGCGTGTCACTCGCGACATCAATACTGAATGTCAAGGGCGTACCTGAGAGCTCTGTCGAGTTCCACCCGCTTCTCGACGCCAAGACTGCCGACTGGGAGCGCGTCGAAGTACAGCTTCGGCACCGTTACCAGGTTGTCGCAGTTCACTACGCTGGCTTCAGGCAGACCCTCTTCGGGTCCGACCGACACCTCCGAACGGATGCCGCGGACGGTTCGCGTGATCGGCGCGCACGTAACCGCTGAGAGCACCTCGACGGCGGCATTCCTCGTGAGCACGCACACCGGTCGCTGGCCGGCAGGTGGCCCGAGGTCAGCCCAGAAGACGTCGCCGCGCGCTACCACCCAGGTGCCGTGCGGGCAGCGAGGCGGCGAGCCGTCTGGACGAGGGCCAGGTCTTGGGGGGCCCGGCGGTAGGCGTCCTGCAGCTGTCGATCGGCCTCGGCGAGGCCGGCAACTTCGAGCACAGCGGTCGCCCCCCGCCGAATGAGCTCCGATCGGCTCGTCCCCTCGGCCGCGGCAAGTTCGTCAAGCCGGCTCACGAGGCCGTCATCGAGCTGGACCAGCACTTCTTTCCTAGCCATCGACCCCTATGGTACAGCATATGGCCCGCATAGATCATGCGGTGAAACTGCTGCCCTCGAATACCACCCACGTCGTGAGCGCGGGGCGACCTCTGTCAATGACAATGGCATGGAGGATCCACCGCCTGGCGGTTGGTTCTCAATAGGTTCGGGATCGCTGGATCATTCGACCTGACTTGATGAGTGATGCCGCCTCGGCGCCGTCGGTCGAGCGCTTCCAGCAGTGCACGGAAACGGGCACGTCCCGTTCCGAAGGTTGGGTGATTGGTCCGGACTGCAGCAACAGTCCGGACCACCCGTCGCTCCGACCCGGGACGGCCGTGCCACCCCTCACCACGTACAAGGAAGGAAGGGATGGCCATGACCATCGTAGAAGCCGCGCGCACGGTCACCGGCGGTGTCGACACCCACCTC
>JBOGGB010000239.1:0-3281 GCA_050743605.1 Acidimicrobiales bacterium | reverse complement strand
GGACAGGGGAGGGGCCGGAGGCCGCGCCGGCGCCAGATGGGGAGCGGGTGCCGTGGCCGGCGGCGTGGCCGCGGCGGCAGGAGGCACGATCGCCGCAGGCCGGGAGGGCGCGCCGGTTCCCCTGCTGCTCACCAGACGTGGCCGCTCCGGCTCAGCCTCGTGCGCCGCACCAACTCCTGTGGTCGGGCGCTGCACCGCGGGCCGCTTCTCCGCGGCAGGCTCGGCCGGCTCCTCGGGCTGCACGGCACGGCGGAGCCCTTCTGCGTCGACCTTCCTTCGGACGCGGTCGGCCTGGGCCTCCTCGATGGAGGACGAGTGGCTCTTCACCCCGATTCCCATCGCCAGTGCGAGGTCCAGGGCTTCCTTGTTGGTCAGGCCCACCTCTCGGGCGAGCTCGTAGACGCGGATCTTCTTCGGCAACGTTCCTCAGTGTCCTTCAGGGTCTCCCGCGTCCTGCCGGAGCGCAGGAGTGTCCATCCATCCTCGCACATCACCAGCTCGGCCGATCAGCCGGGCCAGCCCCTCTGCGGCCGCGGGAGCCAGCGGCGCGAGCAGCGCCCGTTCGAGCGCCCTGCGCTGCGACGCCCGCTCGAGGCACCTCGTCGACCCCCGGCAGAACCACGCGCCACGCCCAGGAAGGGTCCGACCCATGGCGAGCGAGCCGCCGGGAAGGCGCACCACTCTGACGAGGTCCGCTTGGGGAGCGCGCCGGCGACAGCCGACACAGGTCCGCTCGGGGGCTATCCGCCGGGCTCCTCGTGCGTCGCCGTCGCACCTGTCGGCGGCGGCCCTCCGGGATCGCCCAGCACCGAGCCCTCGGTCTCGACAGCGTGGCTCCACTCCTCCGCCGAGATCGCCTCGCCGCCCTCGGCTGGCTTCCAGACCATCTCGCCACGCTCGTTCTCCACCCACTCGCCCTCGGCCCACTCCTGGCCGCCGTAGCCCGACTCCTCCTCTTGGAGCTGGCTCTCGCTCTTGATGTCGATCCGCCAGCCCGTCAGCCGCGCCGCGAGGCGGGCGTTCTGACCCTCCTTGCCGATGGCCAACGAGAGCTGGTAGTCGCTGACGATCACCGTCGCGGTGCCGGTCTCCTCGTCGAGCCGGACCTCCCTCACCCGTGCGGGTGCAAGCGCGTTCTGGATGAACTCGATCGGGTCGTCCGAGAACGGCACCACGTCGACGCGCTCGCCGCGCAGCTCGTTGGTCACCATCCGCACGCGCGAGCCGCGTGCTCCGACGCAGGCGCCGACGGGGTCGACGTTGGCATCGTTGGACCATACGGCGATCTTCGTCCGGTGCCCCGGCTCGCGCGCTGCCGCCTTGATCTCCACGACGCCCGAGGAGATCTCGGGGACTTCGAGCTCGAAGAGCCGTTTGATAAGGCCTGGATGGGTCCGGCTCACTACGATCTGGGGGCCCTTCGTGGTCTTGCGAACCTCGACGATGTAAGCCTTCAGGCGCGTCCCGTGGTCGTAGCGCTCGAACGACACCTGCTCGGCCTGCGGCAGCAACGCCTCCACCTTGCCCAAGTCGAGCAAGGTGTAACGGTTGTCGGTCTGCTGCACGATGCCGGTCACGATGTCGCCCTCCCGGCCCGCGTACTCCTCGTACTTCATATCCCGCTCGACTTCGCGGATCCGTTGGAGGATGACCTGCTTGGCCGTCTGCGCGGCGATGCGCCCGAAGTCGTCGGGGGTGTCGTCCCACTCGCGCACGACATCGCCCTCTTCGTCGAGCTCCTGGCCGTAGACACGGATCTCGCCGGACTCGGGATCGATGGTGACGACAGCCTCCTCTGCCGCGTCCGGGCGCCGCTTGTACGCCGCAACGAGGGCGTTGGCCAGCGCGTCGAGCAGCGTCTCGACGGAGATCCCCTTGTCACGTGCGATCTGGCCCAGTGCGTCGAGGAATTCGAAATTGGTCTTGCTCATGACGTGGTGGCCCTCTCTCTGCCCTTGGGCGCCTTTGACCGGCGGGCGGCAGGGGCGGGCTTCGCGCCCCACTCGAACACCGTGCGGGCCCGCTCGATCGTGCAGTACGCGAGATGGACAGACCCCCCAGGCACCTCGGGACCATCGACCTGCACGCCGCGCTCGTCCGCGCCCACGAGCCTGCCCTGGAGCCGCCTGACGTCGGATGCGCCGGGCAGCAGGCGCACGGAGACCGTCTCTCCGACGGCACGGGCGAACTGCACGGGAGTGCGGAGGCGGCGCTCCAGGCCGGGGCTCGACACCTCGAGGGTGTACCTACCCGGCAAGGGATCGGCCCGATCCAGGACGCGCGACACCGCGCGGTTCGCTTCGGACAGTGCGTCGAGGTCCACGCCGTCGTCGCGGTCGACGGTCACCCGCACGGTCGCTCCTGACAGTTCGACGTCGACGAGCTCCAGACCGAGGGCCCCGACGACCGGCGACAGCTCGCTATAGAGCGCCTCCGCGACTGCTTCAGCCACCTGCCACCTCCCTTCGTCACTCGGCCCTCGTCCGGCGCTGGCTCCTCCCTCAGCCGGACCCGCAGGGATCCGGCTGGCCCGACCGGCGCCCAACAACCACGAAAGCGTGGGCAGCGGCCCACGCTTTCTACAGGTCCTGCAATGAGACCGGACAGCGCTCCAGTATACCAATCGCGGGGCTCGGAATTGCCCGCCGTCGAGGGTCGGCTTGCGGCGTGCCCCGGGGGCCGAGCTCAGTAGGACCGACCGACCACCGCGACGAGGTCGTCGTCGGGCGCTCCGGGGGCTGCAAGCCGGCCGTCGGCGTCCTGGAGGCAACGCACGGACAGGGCCTCCGCCGCGAGGTCGAGCTCTCCGGCCTCCCCGACCTGGCGCCAGGGGATGCGCGCGAAGCCCGTCGACCCCGCCTCGACCGCCTCGAGCAGAGAGGCGACGGACGCGGTGCGCCGCTCCCGGAAGGCGAGTGCCTCGGCACGCAGTTCGTCGCCTACCCGGCCGCAGATCCGGTCCGCCGCGTCGACGACGCCGTCGAGGGCCACGGCCTCCTTCACCCGGGTGTGGCGGGTAACGACGATCGCGTTGCCCTGCGCGAGGTCCCTCGGGCCGACCTCCACCCGCACCGGCACACCCTTCAGCTCCCAACCCACGGTGCGGCGGCCGAAGCCCGTATCCGTCCGGTCGTCCAGGTGGACACGCCGACCGGCCCGGCGAAGCCCTTCTGCGAGCTCAGCGGCTGCCCGTCGGACCGCGTCGTCCTCGCGGACGCAGATGACCACCACCTCCACGGGAGCGAGCGCGGGGGGAAGGCGGAGCCCGAAGTCGTCGCCGT
>JBOGGB010000238.1:0-1666 GCA_050743605.1 Acidimicrobiales bacterium | reverse complement strand
ACCTCGAACGACATCCTGCTCACCCGGTCGGGAGCCGTCGCGGTGCGCACGGCCACGATGTTCAGGCGGTGCTCTGAGACCACCCGTGCGACGTCGGTGAGTAGGCGCTCGCGGTCGAACGCGAGCACTTCGATCGTGGCCAGGAAGACGCCCTCCACGCCCCGGTCCCACTCGACCTCGATGAGACGCTCCTGGGAGCGCTGGAAGAGGGCGGTGGCGTTCGAGCAGTCCGCCCGGTGCACCGAGACCACCCGGCCCTGGGTCACGAAGCCGAGGATCTCGTCGCCGGGGACCGGCGTGCAGCACCGGGCGAGGTGCACCATCACGTCGTCCAGCCCCTCGACGTAGAGCCCCGCGACCGGCGGACGCTGGCGTCGCGACCGGGTCTGGGTGAGGGGTGCTGCGGTGATCGGAAGCTGCTCGGGCTCCCCGGTCTGCAGCTCTCGCCTCAAGCGCTGGGCGACCGACTGCGCGGACATCTGGCGCTCGCCGATCGCGACGTAGAGCGCATCGGTGTCCGCGAGGTTGACCGCGCGGACGACCTGGGAGAGCGCGTCGGACGCCAACACCTTGTGCAGCGGCATGCCCTCCCGGCGGAGCGCCTTCGCGAGCTCCTCGCGCCCCGTTTCGATCGCGTCCTCCCTTCGCTCCCGGCTGAACCACTGGCGGATCTTGTTGCGTGCCCGGGAGGAGGCGACGATCTCCAGCCAGTCGTGCGAGGGGGCGGCCGTCGGGGACTTGGAGGTGAAGATCTCCACGGCGTCGGCCGAGGAGAGCCGGGTGTCCAGCGGGACGAGCCTTCCATTGACCTTGGCCCCGATGCAGCGATGCCCCACCTCGGTGTGGATCGCATACGCGAAGTCGACCGGATTCGAACGTGCCGGGAGCGCGATCACCCGCCCCTTGGGCGTGAACACGTAGACCTCGTCCTGCTCGAGGTCGAGCTTCAGCGCCGCGAGGAACTCGAGGGGGTCGGTCGTCTCCTGGTCGACGTCGGCGATCCGCTGCATCCAGGCGATCTCCGACGAGGCGTCGTCCTTCTCCTTGTATCCCCAGTGCGCGGCGATGCCGTACTCGGCCCGGCGGTGCATCTCGTGCGTGCGGATCTGGACCTCGATCGGCTTGCCGTCGAGGCCGATCACCGTCGTGTGGAGCGATTGGTAGAGGTTGAACTTCGGCGTGTTGATGTAGTCCTTGAAGCGCCCCTGGACCGGCGGCCAGATCGCGTGGATCGCCCCGAGCGCGGCCCAGCAGTCCTTCTCGCTCGCGATCACGACCCGCATCCCGACGAGGTCGTAGATGTCGTCGAACTCCTTGCCGCGCACGACCATCTTCTCGTAGATGCTCCAGAGGTGTTTCGGTCTGCCCGTGACCTCGGCTTCGATCCCTGCGGCTCCCAGCCGCTCGCGTACCGAGACGAGGACCCGTGCGAGGTACTCCTCGCGTTGAGGGGCGCGCGCGGCGACCATCTGCTCGATCTCCGCGTAGCGCCTCGGGTGCAAGGTGGCGAACGCCAGGTCCTCCAGCTGCCAGCGCACCTGCTGGACACCGAGCCGGTGGGCCAGCGGCGCGTAGACGTCGAAGGTCTCTTGGGCGATACGACGCTGCTTCCACTCGGGCATGACGGCGAGCGTCCGCATGTTGTGCAGGCGGTCGGCCAGCTTGA
>JBOGGB010000237.1:0-2453 GCA_050743605.1 Acidimicrobiales bacterium | reverse complement strand
CGCGGACGGCGATCTCGTAGGCGATCGTCTCGACCTGCTCGCCCTCGGTGACCAGCGCACAAGACCGGTCGAGAAAGGCGAGGAACGCGGCGAGGTCGGAGAAGTGCGGCGCGCCCGTCTCCTGGTCGACTTCGATGGCCGCGCCCCCGGCTCCGGTAGTGCCGAGCCCGATGGCTTCGAGGGGGACGCAGCCCTCGAGATGGACGTGCACCTCTGCCTTCGGCAGCCGGCGGATCCACTCAGGTGAGCACACGGCGCCGGCGGAGCGAGTCACGTCCTGCGGCGCCGGCACGGACACGAGACTAGGACGCTTGGAGAACTCCGCCCGCAGGTACCGTTGGAACGCGATGCGATCGAGACCGGACGTACCGTGAGCTTGCGTACGCGCCTTCGCATCCGCTCCCGCTCCGGATCGGGCTCCGGATCGGGCTCCCGGTCGGGCTCCCGCGCACCGGCTGCGTCCGAGACGCACCACGGCGGGCTCGGTTCCCGGACGCAGGCCGCAGCGCTGGCGACCCTCTGCTTCGTCCTGTTCCTCACGTTCCTCGACAACACCGTCGTCAGCGTCGGGCTCGCCAACATCCAAAGCACGCTCCACGCCGGTGTGACGTCGCTGCAGTGGGTTGTCGACGGGTACGCGCTGACCTTTGCCGGCTTCATGCTGGCCAACGGCACGATGGGAGACCTTCGGGGCCGCAAGAGGGTCATGTTGGCGGGAGTAGCGGTCTTCTGCATCGGCTCGGTGGTGTCGGCGACCGCCCCGACGGTCGGCTGGCTCATACTGGGTCGATTCGTCATGGGTATCGGCGCGGCCGCGTCGGAGCCGGGCACCCTGTCGGTGCTGCGACACGTCTACCCGGACCGGGCGACGCGGGCTGACGCGCTCGGTGTGTGGGCGGCGGTATCCGGGCTCGCGCTCGCGCTCGGCCCGGTCATCGCAGGCGTGCTCGTCGGGGCCGTCAGCTGGCGGGCGATCTTCTGGTTCAACCTCGCGTTCGGGGCCGTGGCGTTCGTCGCGGCCGCCGTCTTCGTGCCCGAGTCCTCCGACCCTGAAGGTCGCCGGTTCGACGTTCCTGGGGCGATCCTCGGCGCCGCGACGCTGGGCTGCCTCACGTTCGCCATCATCCAGGGCGAGATCTCCGGGTACGGCACCTGGTGGATCGACCTCTTGTTCGTGGGTGCCGCCGTCCTGGCAGTGACGTTCGTCGGGGCTGAACGGCGGATCGCGAGCCCCATGATCGATCTCGAGCTCTTCAGGATCGCCCCGTTCCTCGGGTCCAACTTCGTGGCCTTCGTGACCTATTTCGGCACGTTTTCGATCTTCTTCTTCACGGCGCTCTACGTGCAGGTCGTCATCACACAGACCGCGTACCGGACGGCCCTCGACTTCTTGCCGATGGCCATCGCCCTCATCTTGGGGTCGTTGCTGACCGGCCCATGGGTGGGCAGGATCGGTGCGCGCGTGCCCACGGTCCTCGGCTGCGTGCTCGCAGCCGCGGGCATCTTCGCCACCAGCGCGACGCTGGGGCCGCACTCGGGCCTCGGCACGCTCGGCTGGACGCTCCCGATCGCCGGCCTCGGCTTCGGGGTGGCGATCGTGCCGCTCACGTCGGCTGCGCTCACCGTCGTCCCTCCCCAGCGCAGCGGCATGGCGGCTTCGGCGACCAACACGGCGCGTGAGCTCGGGGCCGTTCTCGGGGTTGCCGTGCTGGGGGCGGTCGTCGACTCGAAGCTCACCGGCGAGCTCGCATCCCGGCTCAAGGCGCTCCATATCCCTCCCAACTTCATCAGCGTGATCATCACGTTCGTGACCAGCACCGGATCGGGGACAAACGCGGCGAAACAGGCTGAGCGGTCCAAGACAGTCCACACGAGGCACCTGGCGACGCAGGTGATCCACGCTGCGTACGCCGCGTTCGGTTCGGGGCTCCACCTCTGCTTCGACATCGCCGGCGTGCTGCTGCTCCTAGGGGCAGCGGTGGCGGCAGTCACCATTCGTCGCCGGCCGGGCGCGCGCTACGAGCTCTGAGCGTCAGGTCCCGCATCCCCCGGCTTCCGGCCGCCCCCCTTCCGGCGGCCCCCCTTCCGGCCGCCTCCCGGCCGTCCGCCCCCCGCATTTCGAGGGTTACGACTGCTGCTGTCGGCGTGGCCGTTGCCGGTCGCGGCCCCGTTCCCGTTCGCATCCCCGGTCGCCGCGGTGTCGGCACCCGTGGACACCCTCGATCGGCTGGACGACCGGGTCTGGGGCGACTCGACCGGCCTCGTGGTCGCGGTCGGCGTGACCGGCTCGGGGGTGGCGCGGGGCTCCGGGGTGGCGCGGGGCTCCGGGGCCGGCCCAGGCGCTGCGCGCCGTATCAGCTGGCGGTGCCCGTTCGCCGTCTGGTCGTCGGCCATCTCGTCCATGCCGATCGGGCCATCGGGTCGGCCCTCGAGGAACTGTCGGACGACTGGGT
>JBOGGB010000236.1:0-11563 GCA_050743605.1 Acidimicrobiales bacterium | reverse complement strand
CTTCCGGCCCGTCCGGGTCGCCGGCAACGCCCTCACGTGCAAGGTCGCCCCCGGCGACAACTGGTCGATCCATATCGCCGTCGAGCTGGCGAAGCCCGGCGACCTGCTCGTCGTGACGCCGACGAGCCCCTGCGAGGACGGCTACTTCGGCGAGCTGCTCGCGACGAGCATGGTCGCCCAGGGCGTACGCGGCCTCGTCATCGACGCCGGCGTGCGCGACGTCGCGGACCTCACCGAGATGCGCTTCCCGGTCTGGTCCCGCACGATCTCGGCCCAAGGGACCGTCAAGGAGACGGTCGCCAACGTGCAGGTGCCGATCGTCTGCGCGGGAGCGTACGTCCGACCGGGAGACGTGGTCCTGGCGGACGACGACGGGGTGGTCGTGGTCCGGAGGGAACAGGCAGGGACGGTGCTCGAGCGCGCCCGAGCCCGGGAGGCGAACGAGGCCGAGAAGCGGCAACGGCTTGCCAAGGGCGAGCTCGGAGTGGACCTGTACTCGATGCGCGAGAAGCTCGCCCAGCGCGGGCTCGCCTACGTCGAGTCGGGGGAAGGCCGATGATCGGGTCGGGGGAAGCAGACGGAAAGGAGACGGGGGAAGCCACAGGGAGGACCGCGCTGTGATCATCGACTGCCACGGGCACTACACCACCGCCCCGGAGCAGCACGACCTCTGGCGGCAGGCCCAGCGGGCGGCTTTCGACTCTGGGAACCCGCCGCCCCCCTACCCTGCCATCTCCGACGACCAGATCCGCGAGTCCCTGGAGGCGAACCAGCTCCCCTTGGTCCGCGAGCGCGGGACCGACATGACCATCTTCTCACCGAGGGCGTCGGCGATGGGGCACCACATCGGCGACGAGCAGGTGAGCCGTGCCTGGGCTCGAGCGTGCAACGACCTGATCAAGCGGGTCGTCGACCTCTACCCCGAGACCTACGCCGGCGTCTGCCAGCTGCCCCAGTCCCCCGGCGTGCCCATCACCGGCTCGATCGCCGAGCTGGAGCGCTGCGTCAGCGAGCTCGGCTTCGTCGGGTGCAACCTCAATCCCGACCCGAGCGGCGGGCACTGGACCTCGCCGCCGCTCACCGACAAGGCCTGGTACCCCTTCTACGAGAAGATGGTGGAGCTCGACGTCCCGGCGATGGTCCACGTCTCGGCGAGCTGCAACCCGAATTTCCATGCGACTGGTGCCCACTACCTGAACGCCGACACCACCGCCTTCATGCAGCTCGTCCAGGGCGACCTGTTCGCGGACTTCCCAGACCTGCGGCTCGTCATCCCCCACGGCGGCGGGGCCGTCCCCTACCACTGGGGCCGGTATCGCGGCCTTGCCGACATGCTGAAGCGCCCGCCGCTCGCCGAGCACGTCATGGGCAACGTCTTCTTCGACACCTGCGTCTACCACCAGCAGGGCATCGACCTGCTCTTCGGCGTAGTCGACCACGACAACATCCTCTTCGGCTCGGAGATGGTCGGCGCGGTCCGCGGCCTCGACCCGGAGACCGGCCACTACTTCGACGACACCCGGCGTTACCTCGAGGCGCTCGACCTCTCCGCCATCGACCGGGCGAGGGTCTTCTGTGACAACGCGCGCCGGATCTACCCGCGTCTCGACGCGATCCTGCGGGCACAAGGACGCTGACGTGACGGTCTTCACCATGGACCCTGACTGGCTCTGCTTCGACCCCGACCCTTCGAAGCCCACCTATCGCCTCCCGCCAGGCTCGGTCGACGCGCACTGCCACGTATTCGGCCCGGGGGCCGAGTTCCCGTACGCCGAGGAGCGCAAGTACACGCCCTGCGACGCGGACAAGGTCCAGCTCTTCGCCCTTCGCGATCTCCTTGGGTTCGAGCGGAACGTCATCGTCCAGGCCACCTGCCACGGGGCCGACAACCGCGCGATGGTGGACGCGCTCGTCGCCGCCAAGGGACGGGCGCGGGGCATCGCCACGGTCCGGCCGGAGGTGAGCGACGACGAGCTCGCCGAGATGCACCAGGCCGGCGTGCGGGGCGTCCGGTTCAACTTCCTCCGGCGCCTTGCCGACCCGAAGCCCGACGCCTACTACCAGTCCATCGTCGATCGAATCGCGCCGCTCGGCTGGCACGTGGTTGTCTACTTCGAGGCGCAGGAGCTCACCGAGCGCTGGGACTTCTTCACGTCGCTCCCGACTCCGGTGGTGGTCGACCACATGGGCCGACCGGACGTCCGCAAGCCCGTGGACGGGCCCGAGTTCGGCCTCTTCCTCCGGCTCATGACCGAGCACCCCCAGTTCTGGTCGAAGGTGAGCGGTGCAGAGCGCCTGACCGTCGCAGGACCGCCCTACGACGACGTGGCGCCCTTCCACCGCCGCGTCGTCGAGCTGTTCCCCGACCGGGTGCTCTTCGGGACCGACTGGCCGCACCCGAACCTGAAGAGCCACATGCCCGACGACGGCAAGCTCGTGGACTACGTGCCACGGATCGCGACGACCGACGACCTCCGCCAGAAGCTCCTGGTGGACAATCCAACGCGCCTGTACTGGGGAGACCGCCCATGACCGACCTGTCCGACTTCGACGACATCCCGGGCACGACCCTGTTCACTGCCCAACGCTCGAGAAAGGGCTACTGGCTCAATCAGTTCTGCATGAGCCTCATGAAGGCGGAGAACCGCGAGCGGTTCAAGTCCGACGAGCGCGCCTACCTCGACGAATGGCCAATGACCGATGCCCAGAAGCAGGCGGTGCTTGCACGCGACTACAACGCCGCCATCGCCGAAGGGGGCAACATCTACTTCCTGGCGAAGATCTTCGCCACCGACGGCAAGAGCTACCAGTACGCCGCGGGAACGATGACCGGGATGACCCAGGAGGAGTACGCGCAGATGATGCTGCACGGCGGGCGATCGATCGAGGGAGTCCGTTCGATCAAGGAGGGGCACTGAGATGGCGAGGATCACCGCAGGCGTGACGAGCAGCCACGTCCCCGCCATTGCTGCAGCCTGGGACGAAGGCCGGGCCGGCGACGACTACTGGCGGCCGATCTTCGCCGGCTTCGACTGGTCCAAGCGCTGGATCACCGAGGACATGCCGGACGTCGTCATCCTCGTCTACAACGATCACGCCTCCGCGTTCTCCCTCGAGTTGATCCCGACCTTCGCCATCGGCTGCGCGGACACCTTCGAGATCGCAGACGAGGGTTACGGGCCACGCCCCGTCCCGGCCGTCGAGGGTCACGCCGACCTGGCCTGGCACATCGCCCAGTCCACGATCCTCGACGAGTTCGACATGACCATCATCAACAAGCTCGACGTCGACCACGGCCTCACCGTGCCGCTCACGCTCATGTTCGGCCAGCCCGCAGCCTGGCCCACGAAGGTCATCCCGTTGCCGGTCAACGTCGTGCAGTACCCACCGCCGACCGGCAACCGCTGCTTCCTGCTCGGTCAGGCGATCCGTCGCGCGGTCGAGAGCTTTCCCGAGGACCTGCGCGTGCACGTCTGGGGCACCGGAGGGATGAGCCATCAGCTGCAGGGACCGAGGGCCGGGCTGATCAACGAGGAGTTCGACACCGCCTTCCTCGATCGGCTCACGACCGACCCTGAAGCGCTCCGCAAGCTGCCCCACATCGACTACGTGCGTGAAGCCGGCTCGGAGGCCATCGAGATGGTGATGTGGCTGGTCATGCGGGGGGCGCTCGGGGAGCACGTCAGGGAGCTTCGCCGCTTCTACCACGTGCCGACGTCCAATACCGCGCTCGGGCACATCGTGCTCGAGCCCACGGGCTAGATCGAACTAGGAGGTCCGATGCGTATCGCTCTCGCCGGGGCCGGCGCCTTCGGGATCAAGCACTTGGACGGCCTCGCCAACATCGAGGGCGCCGAGGTGACCTCGCTCGTCGGCCGCCGCCTCGAGCCGACGAAGGAGGTCGCGGCGCGCTACGGGATCGACCACGTCGCCACGGAGCTCTCCGAGGCGTTGGAACGGGACGACGTCGACGCGGTGATCCTGTGCACGCCGACGCAGCTGCACGCCGCCCAGGCGATCGCCGCCCTTCGTGCCGGAAAGCACGTCCAGGTGGAGATCCCCCTCGCCGACAGCTGGCAGGACGCCATCGAGGTCGACCGAGCCCGGCGCGACACCGGGCTCGTCTGCATGGTGGGACACACCCGCCGCTTCAACCCCTCCCACCAGTGGGTCCACCGGCGCATCGCGGCAGGCGAGCTGGCGATCCAGCAGATGGACGTCCAGACGTACTTCTTCCGACGGACCAACACGAACGCGCTCGGCCAGCCGCGTAGCTGGACGGACCACCTCCTCTGGCATCACGCCGCCCACACGGTGGACCTCTTCGCCTACCAGGCCGGGGAGCAGGTGGTCGTCGCCAACGCCGTGCAGGGTCCCGTCCATCCCGAGCTCGGGATCGCCATGGACATGTCGATCCAGCTGCGGACGGCCAGCGGCAAGATCTGCACGCTGTCGCTCAGCTTCGACAACGACGGGCCGTTGGGCTCGTCCTTTCGCTACATCTGCGACAACGGCACCTACATCGCCCGCTACGACGACCTGGTGGACGGGTACGAGCACCCCATCGACGTCTCCAAGGTCGACGTCTCGACGAACGGGATCGAGCTGCAGGACCGCGAGTTCGTCGCAGCGATCGCGGAGGGCCGTGAGCCCAACTCGAGCATCACCCAGGTCCTCGACTGCTACCGGGTGCTCGGAGAGCTGGAGCGCCAGGTCTCCGCCTCGACATGAGCGACATGCCCGGCTGCGGGTAACCTCGTCCCGTTGGCGGCAGGGCGGGCAAAGGAGAGCGGCACATGCTGAGCATCGGGATCAACCTGGGCTTCGGGAACCTCCACGAGCACTTGTCCGACGAGGAGATGTACCACGGCGACGTCGGCGTCGGCGTCCTGGCGGACGAGCTCGGCTACGACGCGGTATGGGTCGTCGAGCACCACTTCGACGACTACGCGCTGTGCCCGGACAATTTCGTGCTGCTCGCCCACCTCGCGGCACGCACCTCTCGCTGCAAGCTCGGCACCGCTGCGGTCATCGTCCCGTGGAACAACCCGCTTCGGGTCGCCGAGAAGGCGCTCATGGTGGACATCCTCTCCGGGGGCCGGCTGCTGCTCGGGCTCGGGCGTGGCCTCTCGCGCAAGGAGTACGAGCCCTTCCGCATCCCCTTGGACGAGACCCGCGGACGCTTCGACGAGGCCGCGGCGATGATCTTCGACGCCGTCGAGACGGGGTTCATGGAGGGCGACGGGCCCTTCTACCCCCAGCCGCGGGCCGAGCTCAGGCCGCGACCGCGGGGGAGCTTCGCCGGCAGGCGCTTCTGCGTCGCCGGGTCCGCCGACTCGCTCACCGCGGCGGCACGCCTCAAGGCCCAGATGATGTCGTTCATCACCCGGCCGGCCGCGGAGCTCATGCCCGAGTTCACCCGCTACCGGGAGCTCTACGAGGGGGAGCACGACGAGGTGGCGCCCCCGATCTCGCTGGGCATCGCCATGTACTGCCACGAGGACGACGAGGTGGCACGTCAGCGCTGGCTCGAGTACGGCCACCGGTTGTTCATGTCGACCATGGACCACTACGAGATGGCCGGGGACCACTTCGCGACGGCGAAGGGCTACGAGCGCTACGCCGAGGCCGCCAAGTTCCTCCAGGAGCTGGGCCTCGAGAAGGCGGCGGAGAACTACCTCTCGACGACGCTGTGGGGCAATCCTCAGCGGATCCTGGGCCAGATCGAGGCGATCCGTGACGCGGTCGGCGACTTCGAGCTCTCCCTCCAATGCGCCTTCGGAGGCATGCCGTACGACCAGGCGCGGGCAAGCCTCGAGCTCTTCGCCAGAGAGGTGATGCCGAAGGCTCGGAGCATGAGGGTCGAGCGCGTCGCTGTGAGCTCCTGAGCCAGCCGCATGGTCGCATCGCTGGCTCCGTCCCGGAGCGTCGAGCTCGCCGGTGCGACCGTCGTCGTCACCGGGGGCGCATCGGGCATCGGCTTCGGGCTCGCGCAGGCATTCCGCGACGCCGGGAGCCTCGTCGTCATCGCAGACGTCGACGAGGCTGCGCTCGAGGGAGCCGCGGACACGCTCGGGGTGGCCGGAGTCGCCACCGACGTCACCGACCCGGCGAGCGTGGCGCGCCTCGCCGAGCACGTGATGGCCGAGCACGGTGCCGTCCACGTCGTCTGCAACAACGCAGGCGTCGGGCCGCTCGGCTCGATCGCCGAGATGACCCTCGACGACTGGAGCTTCGTCCTCTCGGTCAACCTCCAAGGGGTCGTCAACGGCGTCCACGCCTTCCTGCCCCTCCTCGAACGCAATCGCGACTGGGGGCACGTCGTCAACACCTCGTCGATCGCGGCACTGATCTCCCCGCCACGCGCCGGTGCCTACGTCGCGAGCAAGGCGGCAGTGCTCGGGCTCACCGAGGTCCTCGCCGCCGAGCTCCGCGCGGCGGGCTCCAAGGTCGGCGCCACCGCGCTCCTGCCGGGAACGGTCCGGACCAACATCCGGCACAGCCTGCGGAACCGAGGCCCCGTCGAGGACTCGGGTCTCCAGGAGGTAGACCTAGAGAAGGAGCGTCCCGAGTCGCGCTTCATCGAGCCGGCAGAGGTCGGCGCCCTGGTCCTCGACGCAGTGCGCCGCGACGAGCTCTACGTCGTCACCCATCCAGAGCTGCTCCCTCTCATCGCCGAGCACCGGGCCCGGTTCCTGGCGGGCGCAGCTCGGACGACCCCACGACGTGGACCAGACCGATGAGCATCGGACCGTCGCCGGTCGAGATGCTCGAGCTGTACGAGCGCATGCTCCTCGTACGCCGCGTCGAGGAGCGGTTGCGCGACGACAGCGAGGCAGGCAGGCTGCCGGGCGCAGTGCACCTCTACATCGGGGAGGAGGCGGTCGCCGTCGGGGTCTGCGCGCACCTCGGCGACCACGACTACGCCACCTCGACCCATCGGGGGCACGGCCACTTCCTCGCCAAGGGCGGCGACGTGAACGCCATGATGGCCGAGATCTGGGCGAAGCAAGAAGGGATCTGCCGCGGCATGGGAGGCTCGATGCACGTCGCCGACCTCTCGAAGGGCATCCTCGGCGCCAACGGCATCGTCGGAGCGGGACTTGCGATCGCGACGGGCGCCGCCTTCGGCGCGAAGCTCGACGGCGACGGCAAGGTGGCTGTCTGTTTCTTCGGGGACGGCGCGTCCAACCAGGGGGTCCTCATGGAGACGCTGAACGTCTCGACCCTGTGGGAGCTCCCGATGGTCTTCGTCTGCGAGAACAACCTGTTCTCCGAGTTCACCCCGTCCCGGGAGGTGACCGCGGGTCGCATCGCCGACCGGGCGCGCGCCTTTGCCATGCCGGTCGCCGAGGTCGACGGCAACGACGTCGTCGCTGTCTGGCAGGCAGCACGCGAGGCGGTCGAGCGCGGTCGCACCGGCGGCGGCCCCTCCTTCATCGAGGCAGGCACCTACCGCATCCAGGGTCACTTCGAAGCAGAGTCGTTCGTCCTGTCCGGCGGCAGCTACCGAGAGGAAGGGGAGATCGCGGCCTGGCGCGAGAGAGACCCCCTGGTCCGCTGCAGAGCTGGGATGCTCGCTTCGGGCACCGCCGACGACGAGGCGCTCGAGACGGTCGAGGCACGCGTCCGGTCCCAGGTCGAAGGGGCCGTCCGCTTCGCCGAGGCGGGGGCGCCCGCAGACCCCGAGCTCGCGGAGACGCTCATGTTCGCGCGAGAGGAGGCCTGAGCGGTGGAGCGACGACGCCTGATCCAGGCGGTCAACGACGCCCTGTTCGAGGAGATGGAGCGTGACCCGAAGGTCGTCGTGTACGGCGAGGACGTGGAGCTGTCGATCACTGGCGACATGCGGGGGCTCCACGGGCGCTTCGGCCACGACCGGATCCGCAACACGCCGATCTGCGAGGCGACGCTCACCGGGATGGCGGTGGGCCTCGCCTCGGCGGGGTACCGCGTCGTGGTGCACATGATGTTCTCGAACTTCTTCTACACGGGCATGGACGCCATCGGGAACCAGATGTCCAAGCTCCGCCTGATGACGGGCGGGCAGATCGAGCTGCCCATCACGATCATCGCCGGCTACGGCGGCGGGGCGGCGAACGCCGCGCAGCACTCGGACTCTGCCTATCCGATGCTCATGAACCTGGGCGGCGTCAACGTGCTCACTCCGTCCACGGCTGCCGACGCGAAGGGCCTCTTGAAAACGGCGATCCGGGGCAGGAACCCCAGCTTCTTCCTGGAGGCGTCGGGACGGGGTGGCGAGATCGGCGAGGTGCCCGACGGCGAGCACCTCGTCCCCTTCGGAGCAGCGGCGCTGCGCCGCGAGGGCAAGGACGTGACGGTGCTGGCAATCGGTCGCATGGTGAAACCGGCGCTGGGCGCCGCAGACACCCTCGCGGAGCAGGGCGTGAGCGTCGAGGTGCTCGACCCCCGGACCCTCGTGCCTTTCGACGAGGCAGCCCTCCTCGCCTCGGTCACCAAGACGGGCCACCTCGTCGTGGTGGACGAGGCCCGTGAATGCTGCGGTGCGGCGAGCCAGGTCGCAGCGGTAGTGGCGGAGAAGGCCTTCGACGCGCTCCGGGGACCGATCCGCCGAGTGACCACGCCCAACGTCGCCATGCCTTACGCACCAGACGCCGAGCGCCACGTCATCCCCAGCGAGGAGCGGATCGTGGATGCCGTGCTCGGCCTCTGCAGGCGGCCGCACGAGGTGCCGGTCTGAGGATGCGGGTACACGTCAAGCTGCCGAAGATCGGCATGACGATGGAGGAGGCGACGATCGTCCGGTTCTTCAAGCAGCCGGGCGAGGCCTTCCGCCGGGGCGACGCCATCTACGAGATCGAGACCGAGAAGATCGGCCAGGAGGTCCAGGCAACCGACGACGGTGTGATGGTCGAGCACGCAGTCGCAGAGGGTGAGGACGTCGCCGTCGGCGGCGACGTATGCGTCGTGGACCTCGGTGAGGGTCGGTGACGCAGCTCCAGCTCCCAGCGCTCTTCCACGTGGGATGGGTGGTGCGCGACTGCGAGGCTGCGCAGGAGGATCTCGGAGCGCGCCTCGGTGCGGGGCCCTTTCTCCGCGCCGGCGAGGCGTCGCGCTTCGAGCACGCGTTGGTCCACGGCAGGCCACAGGCCTTCTCGCTGAAGATCGCCTTCGGTGCCCTCGGCGGTGTCCTCCTCGAGCTCCTCGAGCCGCTCGACGACTGCTCCCCGCACGCCGAGTTCCTCGCTGAGCACGGCGAAGGCCTCCACCATCTCGCCTTCCTCGTGGCGGACTTCGACAGGCAGCTTGCCGCGGCGAGGGATGCGTCATCGCCGATGGACCTGCTCGTCGACGGGACCGGTCCGGGGAACCCGGTGCGCTGGATCTACCTCGACCGCGGCGCCGGGCGGGGCGCGGTCATCGAGCTCCTCGAGCGGTCCGAGCGGTCCCTCTCGCTCTTCGAACCTTTCCTCGAGCTCGTGGGGCGCTGACGGTTGGCCCTCGGGGCCGTGGTGGTCGGCGGCGGGATCGGCGGGACCGCGGCGGCGCTCGCGCTCGTGCGCTCGGGGGTCGACGTGCGGGTGTACGAGCAGTCAGACCGGCTCGCCGAGGTCGGGGCCGGAGTCTCGCTGGCGCCGAACGGGCTCCGAATGCTGGAACGGCTCGGTGTCGGCGATGCCGTCGCGAGGCTTGGCGCGGGGTACGTGTCGACGCAGCTCCGGCACTGGGACGGACGGCCGGTGGACCACCATCCTCGCGAGTTCGCCACGGCGGGAGGAAGCGTCGGGATGCACCGGGCAGATCTGCTCTCGCTCCTCGCGGAGCAGCTGCCGCGCGACACCGTGCGCACGGGGCACCGCTGCACCGGCTTCCGCCAAGACCACCACGGCGCCACGGTGGTGTTCGCCGACGGCAGCGTTGCGACGGCGGACGTCGTGATCGGCGCCGACGGCATCCACTCGGCGTTGCAGACCTACGTGGTGGCACCGGTCGACCCGGTGTTCTCCGGGGTGGTGGCGCACCGGGGGCTCGTACCGCCCCCCGACGCATACCCCGCGGGCACCATGCGGATGTGGGTGGGCGAGGGAAGGCACTTCCTCGTCTTCCCGGTCCGCTCGGGGCAGCTGCTGAACTACGTGGGCTTCGTCCCCTCGGGCGTCTCTGTCCGCGAGTCGTGGGCGGAGCCTGGCGACCCCGTCGCGCTCGGGGCGCACTTCGCGGGCTGGGACCCGCTCATCGGGGAGATCATCGCCGCGATCGACCGCCCCGGCGGGAGCGGGTTCCGATGGGGCATGTACGACAGGGAGCCGCTCCCCCGCTGGAGCGACGGCCGGCTGACCCTGCTCGGGGACGCGGCGCACCCGATGCTGCCGCACCTCGGACAGGGCGTGAACCAGGCCCTCGAGGACGCCGTCGTGCTCGCCACGCTGCTCGGCGCCGCACCCGGCCCTGGCGCCGTGCCGGCAGCGCTGACGCGCTACGAGGACCTGAGGCGGGAGCGGACGGCGCGGGTGCAGCTCGGCTCCCGGCGCAACGGGGCTGGCTACGACAGCTCCGGCAACCAGCTCACGGACCGCCGGTGGATCTACGGGTACGACGCAGGGGCTGCAGCCGCTGCAGCCGCTGCGCCGGCATGACGCGGCGTGAGCGCGCCCGCGGCGATCGGCTAGTCCGACGGCGGCGGCGGCGACGCGGGCTTCAGCACGATCTCGCTCATCGCAGGGAGCCGGCCGCCTCCCTGACCGCTCGGCGCGGTGGCCGCCCCCATGAGCTCGATCACCGTCGAGACCCCGGCGTTCGCGGCACCCGCGACGACCACGACGACGTCTTCGGGCGAGCCCAGGACGAGATGGACGTCGCGCCCGTCTCGCTGCTCGAATTGCGGCTCCTCACCCGGGAGCGCGTCAGGATGGTCGCTCGGCACCAGCCAGTGCATGTCCCGGGAGATCCCGGTCTTCCCTGCACGCTCCAGGGCCTCCCGCGTGCAGACCGCATTGGCAGCCACGTACTCACGGATGTCCTTCTTGCCCCAGCCGTGCGACGCCAGCAGCTGGGCGTGCTCCGGGCTCACGACGAGGAGGCAGGCCGACTTCTCCGAGTAGAGCACGCCAGTGCGAGCAACCGTGTTCGCGACGTCGCTCAACACGTGCTCCGGACGGATCGCGGAGCGAGCCTCGATGTGCATGCAGGAGCGCATCATCATGAACGCCACAGTGCTCGCCTCGGGGCCGTAGCCGGCCTCCACCGACATCGGCTCCCAGGGGCTCTCTTCCTCGTTCTCGGCGATGCAGCAGGTGTACTTCGCCGGGTTCGTCTGAGTCGACTGGTCGAGGACGTGCGGCTGCAGTCCCAGGACGTTCATCGCGATCAGTCGCAGCGCCCGCCCGATGGTGGCGTTCGGTCGGAAGCCCGGGCCGAAGATGTTGCCCTTGCAATTGAAGCCGAGCTGCAGTCTGACGGGCCCGTTGACCACGGTGACCGGCACCGTGCCGGTGGTGCTCTGCCATAAGCCGCTCGAGAAGCGGGTCGCGCCCCGCGCCCCGGTGTCCACGCGCAACGCGTCCAGCATGGCGAGCACCAC
>JBOGGB010000235.1:0-6857 GCA_050743605.1 Acidimicrobiales bacterium | reverse complement strand
CGATGCCGGGACCGGCTTCGTGAACCTGGAGCGGGTGCTCGAGGGCAGGCCGTTCCGGGGGAGCGTGTGCCTCACCCACCTCCACTGGGACCACACTCACGGGCTCCCGTTCCTCCGGGAGGCCTACATGCCGGGTCACCGCGTGGAGATCTTCGTTCCCGGGCAGGGCGGCCCGGACGGCGCGGAGGCGGTCATGAACCGCGCGTTTTCTCCCCCGCACTTCCCTGTGCCCATCGGCACACTCGGCGAGTCCTGGTCGGTCACCGGGATCGAGCCCGGCACGAGGGAGCTCGAGGGATTCAGCATCCGGGCCGAGGAGATCCCTCACAAGGGCAGCCGAACCTTCGGTTACCGGGTCTCCGACGGCACCTCGTCGATCGCGTACCTTCCCGACCACAGGCCGCTCGCCCTCGGTCCCGGGCCGGCGGGCCTCGGCGAGTACCACCCCGCCGCGCTGGCCCTGGCTTCCGACGTCGACCTGCTCGTGCACGACTCGCAGCACACTGCAGCCGAGATGCCCGCCCTCGCCTTCTTGGGCCACAGCGCGGTCGAGTACGCCGTCGGGCTCGGCGTCGCGGCTGGCGCCAAGGCGGTCTGCCTCTTCCACCACGACCCGCACCGCACGGACGCGCAGGTCGACGAGATCGCAGCGAGTGTCAGTGATCGCGGCGTCCGGGTGATCGCGGCGCACGAGGGCATGGTCCTCGCGCTGCCGCTGCCGCTGCAGCTGCGCGACGGCGCGGGGCCGGACCCGACGGGTGCCGGCGCCGCGCCGGCGTCAGCTCGGTCGGCGCACTGACGCGAGCCCCTCGACGATCGCCGGGAGGACCGTTGTGGTCGACCCGCGCACGACCGCACCGGCTGTCCGATCGAAGGGGGTGGGCTCGGCGTTCACGATCACGACCTGCGCGCCGTGCGACATGGCGAGCGGCACGAGGCCCGCGGCCGGGTACACACCGAGGCTCGTCCCCGCGGCGAGGAGGAGGTCGGCCTCCCGCGCGCCTGCCTCCGCCCGCGCGAGGTCCGCTGCAACGAGGGGCTGGCCGAAGCTGATCGTCGCCGACTTCAGGATCCCGCCGCAGCCGAGGCACGCGGGGTCCACCTCCCCGCGGGCCACGCGCGCCAGCGTCGGCGCGGCGAGGTCCCGCTCCCCGCAGGCCATGCAGACGACCTCCCGCATCGTCCCGTGGATCTCGACGACGCGTTCGGGGTCGTGCCCGGCGAGCTGGTGAAGGCCGTCGATGTTCTGGGTGACGAGGAGGTCGAGCCGGCCCTGGCGCTCGAGCGCGGCGAGCGCGAGGTGGCCAGGCGTGGGCGCGGCCTCCCAGACGGGGGAGCGGAGCCGCCCCTGCCACGCGCTGCGCCTCACCTCGGGGTCCTCCATATAGGCGCGCAGCGTCGACAGCCGTTCGGCGGCGGGGTCCCTGGTCCACAGGCCCTGGGGGCCCCGGAAGTCGGGGATCCCCGCGCCGGTGGAGACCCCCGCGCCGGTGAGCACCACGATGCGCCGGGCCGCCTCCACGAGCGCCCGCGCCGTGTCGAGCGCACGCTCGGACGGCGCTTGTGAGGCGATCGGCTCCACTTGGCGTCAGGGTACCGGCGGTCAGGGCAGAATCTCTCCATGACCTTTGCGACGACCAATCCCGCCACCGGCGAGGTGGAGAAGACCTTCGACGCCCACACCCCCGACGAGATCGACGCCAAGCTCGCCCGGGCGAAGACCGGCTTCGAGGCGATGCGGAAGATGGGCTTCGACGAGCGTGCGAGGCTGATGCGCTCCGCAGCCGACCTGCTGGACGCCGAGGCGCCGGACCTGGCCCGCGTCCTCACCACCGAGATGGGCAAGACGTTCGCCTCGGCGAAGGCAGAGGCGGCCAAGTGCGCGCTCAGCCTGCGGTGGTTCGCGGACAACTCGGAGCGCCTCCTTGCCGACCAGCCGATCGACGACCACAGCTTCGTCCGGTTCGAGCCGCTCGGGCCGGTGCTCGCGATCATGCCGTGGAACTTCCCTCTGTGGCAGGTGCTGCGGTTCGCGGGGCCCGGCCTGATGGCGGGCAACGTCGGCGTCCTCAAGCACGCGGCCAACGTGCCCCAGACGGCCCTCTACATCGAAGAGCTCTTCCGGCGCGCGGGGTATCCCGACGGCGCTTTCACGACGCTGCTCGTCTCCTCCTCCGACGTGGCGGCGGTCATCGAGGACGAGCGGATCGCCGCGGTGACGCTCACGGGCAGCGAGCGTGCGGGTGCTGCGGTCGCCGCCGCAGCGGGTCGAGTGCTGAAGAAGTGCGTGCTCGAGCTCGGCGGGTCCGATCCCTTCGTGGTGACGGGGACTGCGGACCTCGAGCGATCCGCTTCTGTTGCCGTGACCGCTCGAGTGCAGAACAACGGCCAGTCGTGCATCGCGGCCAAGCGCTTCATCGTGGACGCCGAGGTCTACGACGAGTGGGTGGAGCGCTTCGTGCAGAAGATGGCCGCGCTCACGGTCGGCGACCCGATGGACCCCTCCACCGACGTAGGCCCGCTCGTCACCGAGGCGCAGCGGGAGGAGATCGCGGGTCAAGTGGACGACGCACGCGAGAAGGGCGCGACCGTCGCCTGTGGGGGCTCGTCGGTGGCCGGGCCGGGCTGGTACTACGAGCCGACGGTCCTGTGCGACGTCACGACCGGGATGCGCGTGCTGACCGAGGAGGTCTTCGGCCCGGTCGCGACGGTCGAGCGGTACGCCGACCTGGACGAGGCGATCCGCATTGCCAACCGGACCCAGTACGGCCTCGGATCGAGCATCTGGACGCACGACGCGAAGGAGCGCGACCTGCTCGTGGCGGGGATCCAGGCCGGGGCGGTCTTCGTGAACACGATGGTCGCCTCCTCGCCCGAGATGCCCTTCGGCGGCATAAAGCGCTCCGGGTATGGCCGCGAGCTGAGCGAGATGGGGATGAAGGAGTTCTGCAACGCGAAGTCCGTCCGATCCGATCCGAACGCCTCGATCCCGTCGCCCGGCGGCGCGGCGGAGTAGCGGGGTCGCCATGGCGCCACGCACCGCGACGGTGGCCCCGCCGCTCACCTATCTCGACCATGCGGCCTCGACCCCGATGCGCGACGAGGTGGTGGAGGCGATGGCGCCGTTCGCGGCACAGGTCTTCGGCCACCCCTCGGGCCATCACCGCCAGGCGCGCGCGGCCCGCCAGGCGTTGGAGGACGCCCGCGACCAGGTGGCGCAGCTGCTCGGGGCGGCGCCCCGCGAGGTCGTGCTCACCTCGGGAGGGACCGAGGCGGACAACCTCGCCGTGCTCGGGGTCCTCGGCGCCGCGGCCCGCCGCCGGTCTGGCGCACGGACGGTCGTGGCGAGCTCGGCGATCGAGCACGCGGCGGTGCTGGAGTCCTGCCGCGTGGCGGTGGCGCGCCTGGCGGGAGTGGAGCACTGCCTAGTCCCCTCGGACTCCCAGGGCGTCGTCGACCTCGATCGTCTCGCCGAATCGCTCGACACCGACGTCGCGCTGGTGACGGTCATGCTGGCCAACAACGAGGTGGGCACCGTCCAGCCCCTCTCCGAGGTGGTGGCGCTCGCGCGGCGCCTCGCGCCCACAGCCGTCGTGCACACCGACGCGGTGCAGGGGGCGGCCTGGCTCGACGTGGCGGTTGCGGCGCACGGGGTCGACCTGATCTCCGTCTCGGCGCACAAGCTGGGCGGCCCGAAGGGCGCCGGCGCGCTCGTCGTCACCGAGGGAACCGAGCTCGATCCCCTCTTCGTGGGCGGCGGCCAGGAGCGCGAGCGCAGAGCGGGCACGCACGACGTCGCAGGTGCAGTCGGCCTCGCGACGGCCCTTGCCGCCGTCGCCCGCGCGCGAGAAGAGGAGGGGGTGCGGGTGGCCGAGCTGCGCGACCGGCTGGCCGACGGGCTGCTCCACGCGGTGCCCTCGGTCGTCGAGGCCGCCGACCGCAAGTCCGTGCTCCCCGGCCACTGCCACCTGTGCTTCGCGACCGTCGACCGCGAGGAGCTCGTGGTCCTCCTCGACGAGGCCGGGATCTGCGTCTCGGCGGGGGCCGCATGCGCGAGCGGAGCGGTCGAGCCGAGCCATGTGCTCGCGTCGATGGGAGTGCCCGCGACGACGGCCCGCGGGTCGATCCGCTTCAGCCTCGGCCACACGACGACGCCCGCAGACGTGGAGCGAGCGCTCGCGGTGGTGCCGGAAGCCGTCGCGCACCTGCGCGGCTGAGTCCGGCGGTAAGGCGGAGCGTCGAAGACGGCAGGGAAGGCGACGGACGTGCGCGTGCTGGTGGCGATGTCGGGAGGTGTGGACTCCTCGGTCGCCGCCGCGCGCCTCGTCGCGGAGGGCCACGACGTCGTCGGCGCCACGCTGAAGCTCTGGGGAGGCCCGCAGAGCTCGGGCTGCTGCTCGGTCGCCGACGTCGACGACGCCCGCAGGGTCGCTCAGCAGCTCGGCATACCCCACCACGTCTTCAACCTGACCGAGGACTTCGAGCGAGATGTCGTCACGCCGTATGTGGCGGCGCACGCCGCGGGCTGCACGCCCAACCCGTGCATCGAGTGCAATCGCCACATCAAGTTCGACCGGCTGCTCGAGCGGGCCAGACGCCTCGGGTTCGACCGCCTCGCCACGGGGCACCACGCGCGGGTCCGCGAGCGTGCGGGCCGGTTCTCTCTCAGACGTGGGGTCGACCCGCTCAAGGACCAGTCGTACGTGCTCTCCATGCTCGGTCAGTCACAGCTCGGCGCGATCGTGCTTCCCGTGGGTGAGATGACGAAGCCGGAGGTGCGCGCGGAGGCCGCGCGGCTCGGGTTGCGCACTGCCGGCAAGCCCGACAGCCAGGACGTCTGCTTCATCCACGACCGGGAGGGACGTCAGGGCTTCCTGGCGTCGCGCCTGGAGCTGCACTCGGGGGACGTGTTCGACGCGGAGACCGGCGCGCGGCTCGGTGCCGTCGACGCAGTCGAGCTCGTCACCGTGGGGCAACGCCGCGGCATGCCGGCGGCAGGGCAGCGACGCTATGCCGTCGCGGTGGACGTCGGGGCCCGCCGGGTCACGGTCTCCGGAGCTGAACGCGCGGGGACGATGGAGGTGTCGCTCGCTCCCGACAGCATGACCTGGGTGGACCTGCCGCTCGCCGACGGCGACGAGGCCATCGCGCAGATGAGCGCGCACGGCCGGCCGGCTCGATGCACGGTGCGCACCGGCGACTTCGGGTGGCGGTGTCGGTTCGAAGTGGAGCAGCGCCCGGTCGCGCCGGGCCAGACCCTCGCGCTCTACGACGCCGCGGATCCGGACGCGGTGGGCGGCGCCGGGATCATCGCCGGGTCCCGGAGGGGCAGGTGACGGAGCGCCGTGCGCCCGCCGAGCGCGCTGCCGAGCGCGCCGCCGAGCTGCAGGAGCTGATCGAGCACCACAACGCCCGCTACTTCCTCCTCGACGACCCCGAGATCCCCGATGCGGAGTTCGACGCGCTCGTCCGGGAGCTCCGGCAGGTCGAGGCAGATCATCCCGAGGTCGCCAGGCCCGATTCCCCGACCCAGCGGGTGGGGGGCGCCGCGGAGTCCCAGCTGTTCGCTCCTGTGCGTCATCGCACCCCGATGATGAGCCTCGACAACGCGTTCGACGACTCCGAGCTCGACGCCTGGGCAGACCGGCTGCGCCGGCAGCTGCCCGACGTGGACCTGGAGAAGCTCGCGTTCACCTGCGAGCCGAAGGTCGACGGCGTCGCGATGTCGCTCACCTACGTCGACGGCCGCTTCGTGCGCGCCGCGACGCGGGGCGACGGAGTTACCGGGGAGGACGTCACCGCGAACGTCGCCACCATCCGCGACGTCCCGCACCGGCTCGGGGCTCCCGCTCCGCATCATCTCGAGGTGCGCGGCGAGGTGTACATGCCGACCGCGCAGTTCGCCGAGCTGAACACGCGTGCGGAGGCGCAGGGATCGAAGACGTTCGCCAATCCGCGCAATGCCGGCGCCGGGTCGCTTCGGCAGAAGGACCCGGCCGTCACCGCCTCGCGCCCGCTGTCCTTCTGGGCGTACCAGATCGGCGAGATCGACGGTGCGGAGCCCGAGAAGAAGGCGACCGGCGTGGGGAGCACGCGTGGAGGCGGTGCAGGGGTGGCCCGCCGGTGGCCGCCAGCCACGCAGAGCGCCGCGCTCGCCTTGCTCGGGGCTGCCGGGCTCCCCGTCAGCCCGGACGCCCGTGCGGTGAAGGGCATCGCGGCGGCGTTCGCACGCTGCCGGGAGCTCGAGGCGCACCGCCACGACCTGTCCTATGAGATCGACGGGGTGGTGGTGAAGGTCGACGACCTCTCGCTGCACGAGCGGCTCGGCGCGACGTCGCGGGCGCCGCGCTGGGCGATCGCGTTCAAGTTCCCGCCGGAGGACCGCACCACGCGCCTCGTCGACATCATGGTGTCGATCGGCCGGACCGGGCGGGCGACGCCCTTCGCCGTGCTCGAGCCGGTCTTCGTCGGGGGGTCGACGGTCCGGCTCGCCACCCTGCACAACGAGGACCAGGTCCGCGCGAAAGACGTGCGCCCCGGCGACCTCGTAGTCGTCCACAAGGCGGGTGACGTGATCCCCGAGGTCGTCGCGCCGGTGCTCGGGGCAGGCTCGGGCCCGGAGGGAAAGGCGCCCGCGGCCGGCCGGCGGATGCCCGCGTGGGTCTTCCCCGTGACGTGCCCTTCGTGCGGCGGCCCGCTCGTGCGCCTCCTCGGAGAGAGCGACACGTACTGCACCAACATCGACTGCCCTGCGCAGCGCGTGCAGCGGATCGTCCACTACGCGTCGCGCTCGGGCATGGACGTCGAGGGGTTGGGCGAGGAGCGCGTCGTCCAGCTCGTGCGAGCCGGCATGGTCG
>JBOGGB010000234.1:0-4310 GCA_050743605.1 Acidimicrobiales bacterium | reverse complement strand
TCGGTGGGCCGTCGATGAGAGGGCCGTCGATAGGAGGTTCATCGGACACCAGCGGAGGGAGTGGGATTCGAACCCACGGGGGCCGGAGCCCCACGGCTTTTCAAGAGCCGCGCATTCGTCCGCTCTGCCATCCCTCCTCGCGGCTGCGGCCGCCGGTGGGCGAGGCTAGCCCGGCGCTGCTCAGCCCGGCGCTGCTCAGCCCGGCGCTGCTCCCGGGGCGGGGCCGCGTCCCGACCGAGCGCGGCTCCGGAGCCTGCCCCGCCTCGAGGCGTCGAGGACGACCTTGCGGAGCCGCACGGCCCCGGGCGTGACCTCGACGCATTCGTCCTCGGCGATGAATTCCAGCGCCTGCTCCAAGGAAAGGGCCGTCGGCGGAGTCAGCCGCTCGAGCTCCTCCGCGGTCGAGGACCGCATGTTGGTCAGCTTCTTCTCCTTCGTGGGGTTCACGTCCATGTCGTCGTAGCGCGAGCTCTCGCCGACGATCATCCCCTCGTACACGTCCGTCGCCGGACCGACGAAGAGGGCGCCGCGCTCTTGGAGGTTCATCAGGGCGAAGGTCGTCGACGCGCCCTGGCGGTCGGCGACCATCGAGCCGTTCCTCTTCGTGCGCAGCTCGCCCTGCCATGGTGCCCATCCGTCGAAGACGTGGTGGAGCACTCCCGTGCCTCGCGTCTCGGTGAGGAACTCCGTGCGGAACCCGACGAGCCCGCGGGCGGGCACGCGATAGTCGCAACGGACCCAGCCGGTCCCGTGGTTCACCATCTGGAGCAACTTCGCACGGCGCAGCGCCAGCAGCTGGGTGACGACGCCGAGGTAGTCCTCGGGCACGTCGACCGCCACACGCTCCATCGGCTCGGACCGGATGCCCTCGATCTCTCGGGTGACGACCCGGGGCTTGCCGACGGTGAGCTCGAAGCCTTCGCGGCGCATGGTCTCGACGAGCACGGCGAGCTGCAGCTCCCCGCGGCCGTGGACCTCCCAGGCGTCGGGCCGGTCGGTGGGCGCGACGCGGAGCGACACGTTGCCCACCAGCTCCGTGTCCAGCCTGCTCTTCACCAGGCGCGCGGTGAGCTTCGTGCCGCCGTCCCTCCCCGAGAGGGGCGACGTGTTGATGCCGACCGTCATCGTGAGGCTCGGCTCGTCGACGGTGATCGCCGGCAACGGCTGAGGGTCGTCGGGGTCCGCGATCGTCTCTCCGATCGTCACCTCGGCGAGCCCTGCGACCGCGACGATCTCCCCCGGGCCCGCCTCGTCTGCAGGCACCCGTTCCAGCGCGTCGGTGACGTAGAGCTCGGTCGCCTTCACCCGCTCCACCGTGCCGTCGAGCCTGCACCAGCCGACGACCGCGCCGCGCCGCAGCGTGCCGTGCTGGATCCTGCATATGGCGAGACGGCCGACGTAGGGGGACGCATCCAGGTTGCACACGAGCGCCTGCAGCGACGCGTCCGGATCGTGCACTGGAGCGGGGACGTGCTCGACGATGGCGTCGAACAGCGGCACGAGGTCGACGCCGTCGGCTTCCCGGTCGGTCGTCGCCCAGCCCGCGCGGGCGTTCGCGAACAGGATCGGGAAAGCGATCTGGTCCTCGTCGGCGTCGAGATCCAAGAAGAGCTCCTCCACCTCGTGCACGACCTCGTCGCGGCGGGCGTCGGAGCGGTCCACCTTGTTCACGACGAGCACCACCGGAAGGCGCGCCTCGAGCGCCTTGCGCAGCACGAAGCGCGTCTGCGGTAGCGGGCCCTCGGACGCGTCCACGAGCAGGAGCACCCCGTCGACCATGGTGAGTCCCCGTTCGACCTCGCCCCCGAAGTCGGCGTGACCCGGGGTGTCGACGATGTTGATCTTCACCGAGCCGTACCGGACCGCCGTGTTCTTGGCGAGGATCGTGATCCCCTTCTCCCGCTCCAGCTCTCCGGAGTCCAGCACCCGGTCGGTGACCTCCTGGCGTGCGCCGAACGCGCCGGTTTGTCGCAGCATCGCGTCCACGAGCGTCGTCTTGCCGTGGTCGACGTGCGCGACGATCGCGACGTTCCGGATGTCGTCTCGGGTCTGCATGAGCCTGCCACGCTACCGGCGCACGCTCCGCCCTCAGGGCGCGGCTTCGCATCGGGGCCAGGATTCTCCTCGGGGTGCGGCTCCGCCGAGCAGCGCAGCTGCCGCCGCGACGACGGCGTCGGCCGCGGCGGCGAGCGTCCCGGCAGCGACAGGGACCACCCAGGCCTTCCCGCAGTCCGGCCACCACCCAATGACGCGTCCGGGCACGGCCGCCGGCTCCTGGCCCGGGCGGCTCGACAGTGCGTCCACGAGCGCGCCCACCAGCAGGGCGCGTCGTGCGGCGACGCGAGGAAGCCCGTCCTGCACGACGAGCTGCGCGCCGCCGAGGCCCTCGTTCCCGGCCGCGGCCTCGACGCGGACGTCTGCGCGGCCACGGATCGCGACCTTGCACGACGACGGCGGATCGTTCCAGCGCCACCATCGATCGGGCCCCCCGACGACGAAGCGGCGGGAGGGGAGGAGTGCCCAGTCGACGGCAGTCCACAGCCTGGTCGTCCACGCGGTCGATTCGGCAGCAACGAGGGCTCTGGCTGGACCTGCGAGCGAGGTGATCCAGTCGGCAGGCGACCCGGGGCCGGCTCGTCCGATCCCGAGGGGCCCGTTCGGGTCGCCCATCACGGCCGCGACCGCGTCCGCAGGCGTCGCCGCCCGGCCGTCGAGCCCGGCACGCAACGCGGCGAGTCCGATCGCGCGGCGCGCGGCGCGCGAGTTCCAGCGGAACGCAGGGCCCGTTTCCGCTCCCTCCCCGGCCCGAGCGGGAGGGAGCAGCCCTTCGCTCGCCCGCACGACCTGGTAGTGCCCGATGCGCAGGAGGGTAGGCGGCGGCCCACCGCGCGGGTTTCTGCCGGCAACGACCTGACTGAGACCTCGCTCGAGCCGTTGCCGAGCGCTCGCGACTCCAGCAGCGAGTGTCCCTGTGGCAGTGGCGGGGACGAGCAGCGCGTCGGTGAGCGCACGCGCCCGCGGAAGGCCACCCGCGAGCGTCGACGCCGCGAGACGCGAGACGTCGGTCGCCACGAGTGCACGTGCAGTCCGAGCCTCGTCGGGCACTGACTCGACCGCCGCGTCCACCCGGGCGTCAGCGGGCGCGAGCACCGTTCACGGACTTGATCGCACGCAGCACGTCGCCCACCGCCGCCACGAGGAGCGCCTCATCCGCGTCCTCGCACAGAAGCTGGCCCGTGCCCACGTCGAAGCTCGCAACCCGCCAAGGACGTGCACCACTTCGCAGGGTCTCCGCCAAGGCGAGCGCCCGGAGAGGGCGGACGACGGACCCTGCGCCGGCAAGCCCGTCTCGTTCGTCGTGCACGCGGACGGCGCAGACCGACGCGGTGCCGTCGGACGGGAGCCCGAGCACCAGGTCGGCGGTCGAGCTCAGCACGACGGCTCCGCCGGCGAGCGGGACACGCAGCCGCTCACCGGTGCGCGGCAGCCACGCCCGCGGCACCGGGAGCCAGCAATCGGCCGTCGTCGCGGCCACCGCGCGCAGCGTGGCGCGCAACGCCGCGCGCTGGTGCTTCGTCAGGTGGCGGACCGCATCGAGGAGTAGAGGTCCGCGCTCGGTGACCGAGGTCGCACAGAGCGCGTCCTCGAAGGGGTGACGCTGCGGGCCGTCGCTCACGGTGAGGCGGAAGGTCACGCGGGAGAGGCAGGCCTGCAGCTCGCGCAATCCGATCCTGCGCGCGGCAGGAGGGCGGGGGGTGAGCGCCCCGTCGCGCACGACGATCGCACCGACCTCCGCAGTCGCGGCGCCCACGACCCCGTCCTCGAGCCACGCGCGCAACCCGCCCGCCAGCGACCAGTCCACCGCCGGCCGCGGGGTCGAAGGTGAGCGGAGCCGGTCGAGGAGATCTGGACCCGTGGCCCCGGGGCGCCCCGCCCCCGCCCCACCGGCCGGACCCGCCCCACCGGCCGGACCCGCCCCGCCAGCCGGACCCGCCTCTCCGGCCGGACCCGCCCCACCGGCGCCACCTGCGACACCGGCTCCACCGGGGGGGCGAGCGAGCATCGTCGGGACGGTCACCTCGACAGGGTGCTCGGAGGTTGTGACGCCGCCCGGGTCGTCCCGTAGCCTCGGCTCCGTGGAGCTCGCCGCCGCCAAGCTCGCCGCCGCCATCGTTGCTGTCGCCGGCGGCGGCGCGTTCGTGGCGGTGTTCGTCGTGTTCGTGCTGGCGTTCGTGGTCCTCGGCGTCGTCACCGTGCGGTGGGCGGTGCGCAAGGACCGGAAAGGGCGCGCCGAATGGGTCGAGCGCACG
>JBOGGB010000233.1:0-8804 GCA_050743605.1 Acidimicrobiales bacterium | reverse complement strand
CCCCGAGCAACGGAGTCGACCGGCTCGGCTCGTCGATCGTGGCCACTGCATCGTCCTCCCGGCTCCACGCGCGCCGAAGAGAGGATAGCGTCCGTGGGCCACATGCCGACGAAGCGACGCACGCTGCAGGACGTGGTGGACGGCGTGCCGAGCGTGACGGAGCACCTCTACCACAACGACACCGGTGCGCGCACGTACCCGGTGGTGCGCCCCGAGTACACGAACTGGCGCGACGAACAGCGCTCGTGGCGCCAGAGCGTGTGCCTGCGCGACCAGTCCTACCACATGTCGGATCTCTACGTGTCCGGCCCCGACGCGCGGCGCCTGTTGCATTCGCTCGCGATCAACAGCTTCGAAGGGTTCGAGCCGGAGCGGGCCAAGCAGCTGGTGGTCTGCAGCCCCGAGGGGTTCGTGATCGGGGACGGGATCCTCTTCCACTTGGAGCGCGACCGGTTCCAGCTGGTGGGGCGGCCGTCCGCCAACAACTGGATCGAGTACCAGGCCGCCGTCGGCGGCCACGACGTCGAGCTCGAGCGCGACGAATGGTCGGTGGACGATCCCGGCCGGCGCAGGAAGGTGTTCCGCTACCAGCTCCGGGGACCCCGGACCGAAGCCTTGATGGACAAGCTGACCGGGGGAGCGTTCCGACCAATCGGGTTCTTCCGCATCGGCTGGACGACGGTCGCGGGCCACCGCGTCAGGTTCCTCAGCTGGCCGGGTGTGGAGGGAGTGGAGCTCTTCGGTCCGCTCGAGCTGGGTGAGGAGGTCAAGGCCGCGGTCGCCGAAGCCGGTGAGGAGCTCGGGCTCCGCCTCGTGGGCTCGCGCACCTACGCGATCAACGGCCTCGAGCAGGGATGGATCCCCTCCCCGCTCCCGGCGGTCTACACGAGCCCGGAGCTCCGCCACTATCGCGAGTGGCTGCCTGCGACCTCCTACGAGGCGACGGGATCGCTGGGAGGGAGCTTCTACTCCGAGGACGTCGAGGACTACTACCTCACGCCGTGGGACCTGGGGTACGGGCGCATCGTGAAGTTCGACCACGACTTCGTCGGTCGCGACGCGCTGGAGGAGCGGGCCGATGGCCCGCACCGCCGCAAGGTCACCCTGGCGTGGAACGGCGAGGACGTGGCCCGCGTGCTCGCGTCGCTCTTTGCCGACGGGACCGGTCCGAAGTACGTCGACCTGCCCCTCGCGCAGTACGCCACGTGGATGTACGACGAGGTGCGAGACGCCCGGGGCGCCGAGATCGGCCTCTCGACGTTCTGCGGCTACAGCTGGAACGAGCGGTCGATGCTCTCGCTGGCAATGCTGGACGCCGCGCATGCAGAACCCGGCACCGAGGTCGTGCTCGTCTGGGGGGAGCGAGGCGGCGGCTCGCGCAAGCCCTCGGTGGAGGAACACGTCCAGACCGAGGTCCGCGCGACGGTCGGGCCCGCCCCGTACTCCGATCCGGTGCGCAGGGACCGGGAGGCGATCACGAGGCGGTGACCGGCATCGCACGGAGCGCTGGTCCAGACCCTATGCGGGCGTGAACCTGTACAGCGCCGAGCCGTCCTCCCCGTGCTCGAAGACCATGCGGACCCGTGCGCCGATCGTGACGCTTCCCGGATCACAACCGACGATGTTCGTGAGCACTCGAGGGCCTTCTGCGAGCTCGACGTAGGCGACGACGTAAGGCTCACGTCCGCGATACTCCCCCGACCCGCGATGGACGACCGAGAACGAGTACACCGTTCCTTCCCCAGATGCCGCTTCGAGCTCCACGTCCGGGCTCCCGCATGCCGGGCAGAAGCCCCGCGGGTACCAGACCACGGCGGTGCAGCGCCGGCATCGCTCGAGCAGGAAGGTGCCCGCGGCCACCCCCTGCCAGAACCGCGCGGCCTCTGCGAGGTGCGGCATGCTCGGCACCGGTAGCTCCGTCACGTGTCTCTTCTTCCGAGGATCAGCGTCGCACTTCCCATCCTCGTCCCGACGTTGCCCCCCGTTCCGTTGACCAGTGCGAGCTCGCAGTCCGGGACCTGCACCGCCGGGGTCGCCTCTCCCCGCAGCTGCCGGACGGCCTCGACGACCTTCGTGATCCCGCCACGGTTGCCCGGGTGGTTGTTGCACATCCCGCCGCCGTCGGTGTTGTACGGGAGGCGGCCGTGCGGCGCGACGAGCGCGCCATCGGTGACGAACCTTCCGCCTTCACCCTTCTCGCAGAAGCCGAGGTCCTCGATGGTCTCTACCACCGTGATCGTGAAGGAGTCGTACAGGGACACGTAGTCGATGTCGCCCGGAGCCACCCCGGCGGCGGCGAAGGCCCTCGGACCCGACACGGCCGCAGCCGTGCTCGTGAGCGAGAGCCTCCCGAGGTCCGAGTGGCGAGCCGCCTCACCCGACCCGAGCACCTTGACGCATCGTCCGGAGAGCTGGCGAGCCACGGCACCACTCACGAGGACGCACGCACCGCCACCGTCGGTCACGACGCAGCAGTCCAGCCTGTGCAGCGGGCTGCTGACCATCGGGGACTCGAGCACCTCGGCGACGGAGACGAGGTCTCTCAAGAACGCGTTCGGATTGTGCTGGGCGTGCAGCGACGCGGCGACCTTCACCTCCGCGAGCTGGGAGCTCGTCGTCCCGAACTCGTGCATGTGGCGCTGGGCCGACAGCGCGTAGCCGGTCACCGCGCCGGACATGCCCCAGACGTCCTCGAACCCGCCCTCCGCCGAGCCCCGCTCGTGGGGCGTCGGCGCGCTGCGCGGCCTTCCCGCGGAGGTGACCAGCGCCACCTGGCATCTCCCCGCGGCAATGGCGGCGGCGGCGTGGGCCACGTGGACGACCGGGGCCGACCCGCCGGTCTCGGTGGAGTCCAGGTAGGTGCAGCGCAGGCCCAGGTAGTCCGCCATGGAGAGGACTCCGAAGGCGACCGGGCGGTAATTCTGGCTGCCGTCGCACAAGTAGCCGTCGACGTCCGAGAAGGAAAGCCCGGCGTCGGCGAGCGCCCCGGAGGCCACCTCGGCGTGGACCCTCGGCGTGCTGAGCTCAGGGATCTCCCGCCTCGGGTGCTCGAACACCCCTGCGACGTAGACGTCGGTGTCCCGGCTGCTCCCGAGGCGTGCGGGGTTCACGTGCGAGGCCCTTCGTCGGCGAGCAGCGCCGTGCCGGCCGCGACCAGCTCCCTGATCTCCTCCTCCGCGACGCCCGCCTGGGCCAGCACGTCGTAGGTCGCTCCCCCTAGCCGCAGGTCCGAGGACGAGCCCGCGTCCCGTACGTCGGAGCCGCCCACCACTTCCCAGAACCGGCCGGGCCCGTGCTCGCGGACGCCCTCGTGGTCGAGCGCGACCGGCTGGAGGACCCGGCGCGCGGCCAGCAGTGCGTCGCCTGCCAGGTCGTCCATCCTGCGGGCCGCCACGGCCGGCACGCCCGCGCCGTTGAGCCGGGCGACCACCTCTCTGCACGGCACCGCGCCGAGCGCCGAACCCACGAGGTCGACGACCCCGGCCTCGTCTGGCCCCGCGGCGTCCCGTGCGCCCGCTGCACGTCGGAGCCCCGTTCCCTCCAGCGCGCCGGCGTCGAGCAACCCGGCGCCGACGAGGGCACCCAGGTCCTCGGGGTACCGCCCGTCGACGAACACCCATCCGTCCGCCGCCCGGTAGTAGCGGTTCAGGGGCGAGCGGCCCTTGTAGTCCCGCGCGCCCTCGTGCCTGGGTCGCAGGTGCGCCGCTGGCCCGCGCACCAGCTCCTCGCTCTGCAGCAGCGTCGCCGCGCCGGCGAGCGTGACCTCGACCCGCTGCCCCCGCCCCCCACGTGCGCGCGCGAGCAGCGACGCGCACGCGCCGAACGCGCCGAGCAGGCTGGCCACGACGTCGTTGACCGGCACCGTGAGGAGGGTCGGGCTCGCGGTCTCGTCTCCGCCACCCTGCGCGCGCATGATGCCGCTGATCGCCTGGACGATCGGGTCGAAACCCGGGAGCGCGCCGAACGGGCCGACCGTCCCGAAGGCAGAGATCGACACGAGGGTCAGCGACGGATGCCGCTCCCCGAGCTCCTCCCAGCCGAGCCCGAGCCGGGCGCTCACCTGCGGGCGGAAGTTCTCGATGACCACGTCCGAGAGGGCCAGGATCGCCGAGAGCACGTCGCGCCCCCGCTCGTGGCGGAGGTCGAGGACCACGCTCCGCTGCCTCCTGTTGTAGGCGGAGAAGCCCGAGCGTCCCGGTCCGCCGCTGATGGCACGGGCGTCGTCTCCGCCGGGAGGTCGCTCGATCTTGAGCACCTCGCACCCGAGCTCCCCGAGGAGGGTGCCCGCGTAGGGACCCGCGATCACCGTTCCGAGGTCCACGGCACGCAGCCCTTCGAGCGGCAGGAGGCCGCCCCTCGCGGTGCGCGGCAACTCCTCCCGCCCTTCCCCTCGCTCGGCCGCTCGCGGCGGGCGCTGCTCCCACCCGGCGACGCCCCACGCAGCCGGCGTGCCCGGGGCGCTCCGGCTGACGAATCCGGGGGTCTCGGAGAGCTCCACCGGGATCCCCGGCATCTCGGCACCGGGCGCGCCGTAGGGCTCGCGGGCTGTCACGAGTCCGAGGGCGCGCACTTGGGGATGCTCGGGCCACTCCTCCCGGGACCGCACCGGCCCGACGGGGACGTCCGCGACGCGGAGGGCCTCCAGCCAGGCCTCCCGCGTCCTGCCCTGGAGCACCGCGGCGATCTCCGCGTCGAGCCAGGCGAAGTTCTCGGCCAGCCGCACCCTCCCGGGCTCTCCTGCAAGGCGGCCGTCCGCGATTAGCCGCTCGAGACCGAGCGCGTGCAGGGCCCGGAAGACGAAGCGGTCGTTGTACGCCCCGAGGAACAGCCAGCGCCCGTCCTTGCACTGGTAGCAGCGGTAGTTCGGCAACGCGCCGCGCGGCCCGCCGAGGCGCTCGACCGGCGCCGCACCTCGTCTCACCAAGAACGCGCCCGGCGAGGACAAGACCGCAGCGTGGGCGCCCCCGATGCAGAAGGGCCCTTCGGATCGCCACCCGCGTGCCCTGCCGACCAGCCCGGCCGCCGCGACCGTTGCGGCCCACAGACCCTGCACATAGAGCGGGATGGGGTAGACGCAGTCCACCGGGTTCCCGTCGTACGAGCCTTGGTTCCACGCGTGGCCGAGGTTCGCGTACAGCAGTGAGGCGCTCTCCTTCTCCGTCGCCCAGGGCGTGTCGCCCAGCAGATAGGGCGCGAGCACCACCCACACGGCGTCCCGGGCCGGCGAGATTCCCCTCGCCGACAGCATCTCGTAGGTCACACCGGGTCGGCTCGTGCCGGCCAGGACGACGTCCGCGTGCTCCACGAGCTCTCCGAGCCAGCGCCAGGCGCCGTCCGACCCGGCGTCGAACTTCGCGGCCCGCTTACCGCGGTTCCAGACGTGGAACCCGGCCCTGGTGCGCGCGGGGTCCCCTCCGTCAGGCTCCACCTTCACGACGTCGGCCCCGTGGTCCGCCAGCATCATCCCGGCCAACGGCCCCGCGACGCCGACGGAGAGGTCGACCACGCGCACTCCGTCGAGGGCGCGCCGAGCAGGCCCGGTCATTGCTCCAGCCCGGCGTTCAGGCTCTTCTCCTCCTGCCGTCGGCCCAAGGATGGATCGGCTCCTTCTTCGGAACGCTACGAGCCTGACGCGGTGAGTCTCGGCAGGGTCGCCCTCCGCCGCTTGAAGATCCGCTTACGGGTGACGGTCGGGAACGCCACCGCGACCACCAGGGCAGAGCCGTAGAAGATCTGCTGGACATAGGCCTGAGCGCCGAGGAGCTCGAGGCCAGCCGTACCGGCAGCCAAGAAGAAGACCGCGATGAGCGCGCCGAGGGCGTTCATCCTCCCCGGATGGATCGCGGTTGCTCCCAGGAAGACCGCCGCGTACGCCGGAAGGATGTACGCGCCCCCGGCTGTCGGGGCGACCGAGCCGTACGTGCCCGTATAGGCGATGCCGGCGATGCCGGCGATCGCGGCCGCGATGATGAACGCCCACGCCCGCTGTCGGTTCACGTGGAAGCCACTCAGGCGGGCGACATCCCTGGATTGACCGATGACGAGCGCTTTCTGGCCCACGGGGGTGAAGCTCAGTACGTACCAGACGACCACGAAGATCGCGAGCGCGTAGTAGAACTCGAGTGGGATCGACAAGAAGGTGTCCGTATAGACCCAGTTCGACAGGCCGGTGGAGACGACTCCGACCGTGGCGTTGCTGCTGATGATGTAGGTGACGCCTTCGACGATCGTCATCGTCCCTAGGGTGATGATGAACGGGTCGTTGCCGTAGTAGACGACGAATATCGTGTTGACCACTCCGACGACGATCGCAGCACCGACCCCGGCCAGGCACGCGTAGGCGATCGGCACGGAGTGGTTCACGTTCAAGACCGCGATCGTCATCGCCGAGAGCCCCAGGGAGGACCCGAGAGACAGATCGACGAAGTCGCCCATGATCGTCGGTAGCAGGACCGCGATCGTGAGGATGAACAGCACCGCTTGGGAACCGAGGATATTGGAGAGGTTCGCGACGGTGTCGAAGGTCGACGGTACGGCTGCACTGAACGCGATGATGATCGCGCCGAACGCGATGATGAGCGCGAAGCGATCGAGCCTGTGGCTCAATCGGGCTCGATCGCGCGGCGGCTCCTCGAGCTTCCGATCCGGGTCCCCAGGGGCGCCGGAAGCAGCCCCGACATCCACCAGTGTCGTGGCCACCTAGCCCACCTCCTCGAGTCGCCGGAGCACCGCGGCGCTGATCGAATCCTCGGTCATCTCGACACCCTGGAGCTCGTCGGATTGACGTCCTCGCGACACGATCACGACGCGATGGCATACCTCCTCGAGCTCCGCGAAGTCGGTGGAGACCCACACCACCGCCATCGACTCGGTTGCCGCGGCACGTCGCACCAGCCGGTAGATGTCCCGGCGTGCACCCACGTCGACGCCCTGGGTCGGCTCGTGCGCGATCAGCAGCCGCGGCTTCGCCAGGAGCCATTTGGCGAGCAGGAGCTTCTGCTGATTGCCACCGGAGAGCGCGCTCGCTCGCACGTCGGCGCGAGGAGGCCTGATGCCGAAGTCGACGACTCCCTGCTCGCCGACCTCGATCAGCTCGTCGCGGTGGAAGACCCCGCGGCGGTAGTAATCGTCCTGGATGAGCATCACCATGTTCTCCCACACCGTGAGCCCGAGTCCGAGGCCGAACTGCTTGCGATCCGCCGGGATCAACGCGAGGCGCCTTTGGACCGCCTGGCTCGGAGTGATGCGCGGGATCGACAACGTGTCGCCGCCAAGCTCGAGCGTGCCCGCCGTCGCCGACAACGAGCCGAAGAGCAGGTAAGGGACGTCTTCGGCCCCGGAGCCGATCAGGCCGGCGATCCCGACGATCTCACCGGCACCGAGCGAGAGCGACAGCTCGCGAAGGCGTCCACCCTTCAGGCCATCGATCCTGATCGCGCCCTCCCCGCGCAGGAGAGCCGCCGCTGTCGAAGGCTCCGATGCCGCCTGGCCGATCTCCTGGTCCGCAAGTCGGCTCGCGGCCTCACCCGATGGGTCGGGCTCGCCTGCCGGGGTCGATCTCCGCTTCGTCACCGCGCCGACGATGAGGTTCACCAGCTCGTCTTCGTCGAACTCGCCGCGGAGGACCTCGGTCACCTTGCGACCGTCACGAAGCACCACGGTCCGGTCTGCGATCTCTCTGATCGCCGTCAGGTCGTGAGAGATGAAGAGGACGCTGCCCCCCAGGCTGATGATCGTCCTGATGAGATCGAAGAGGAAGCGGACGTCCCCTTCGGGAAGGAAGACGGTGGGCTCGTCGAGGACGAGGATCGAGGAGTGACCGCCACTGGTCATCTGGAACTGATGGAGATCGTGGGCCGAGCGTACGATCGCGAGGCGCGCCTGGTCGACTGGAGCGAGGTCGCGGGCACGAGTGTCGAGATGGAGCGAGACCTGGTAACGCTTCAAGACGGACCTCGCCTCTCGGCGCTCCCGTCGCCACCAGATCGGTGACCAGGCACCGAGACCGTGGCGGACGCGCGTGCTGAGGTTCAGGTTCTCGAGCACCGTCATGCCACCACTGAGCCCGAGATCCTGGTACACGAAGCTGAGGCCGATCTCGCTCGCCTTGCCGGGAGGGACAGGCAGCGGGACGTCGACGCCGTCGATCGACAGCTCACCGCCAGGCTCAGGCTCGTGGTAACCCGATAGGATCTTCACCAGCGTGGACTTGCCGGACCCGTTCTGGCCCACCAGCGCGACGACCTCGCCCCGGTTGATCGTCAAGTCGACCGCGTCGAGCGCCCTCGTGTGCTCGAAGGACTTGGAGATCCCGCGTGCCGCGAGCGCCGGCACCTCGTCCAGGCGAGCTCGCCCCTCGCCGCCTTCGGGCGGGGACGGTCCGCGGTCTCGCCCCTCGAACTGCTCGCTCATGCCACTCCCACTTGGCCGCTCGTCGTGTCTCGTCGCTCACGCGCGCCACGCCGCCCGAGAGCGGCCGTCCCCAGAGAGGGTCGGAGGAGGCGCGCTGGGCACCCTCCTCCGACCCTCTTCGCTCTGGGTCTCCCGGGTTGTCAGCCCTTCGGCGTCAACGCACCTGTGAGACTGGCAGCCTTCAGGGCTGTCGCCTTCGAGAGCGGCTTCAGGCCGAGCATCTTGCGGAACTGATTGACGAAGAGGGTGCCGAAGCCACCGTACTTCAGTACCGTCCCGACATTCTGCGGCGTGATGAGGCGCCTGGGGCCTGTGAACTTCGCGACGGGGAGCGCCTTCTCGCCAAGGAGCAGCCGCGCAGTCTGGATCACGTCTTCGTACCCGCACCAGAC